>CACZBB010000181.1:0-856 GCA_902779245.1 uncultured Lachnospiraceae bacterium
GGGGATTTTGTGACGGCTGCAATGCGAAAGCCCGGGTGCCGGCGATTAACCGCCGGCGTCCGGGCTTTTTAGTCTTAATCACGAATTGTATGCGGGGACCGGTCACGAAAGCAGCTTGCGGCCTCCGCCGCAGGGCATGGCAGCGGCTTTGCGCTTACGCCTCAAGGGCCCTCGCGCCTTCGCCGGGGCTGACTACATAGAACTCCGGAGTCTTGTCAAAGGCCTTCTGATAAGCCTTCGTCAGGGTCTCGCGGAACGCCGGAATGGCGTCGTTCTTTACGATACTCACGGTGCAGCCGCCGAAGCCGCCGCCGGTCATCCGGCTGCCGATGACGCCCGGGATCTCCCAGGCCGTCTCCGCCAGAAGGTCAAGCTCCGGGCAGGAGACCTCGTAATCATCGCGAAGCGAGACGTGGGAGGCATTCATCAGCTCGCCGAAGCGCGCAAGATTGCCGGCCTGCAGCGCCGAGAGCGCCTGAATCGTCCGGAAATTCTCGTAGACCGCGTGGCGGGCGCGCTTCTGGATGATCGGATCGTGCAGCGTGTCCTTGTAGTTCTCAAACTGATCGGTCGTCATCGCGCCGAGCGAGGCCACCTTGAGCGAGGACTGGAAGCGCTCAAGCGCCTTGGCGCAGTCTCGGCGGCGATCGTTGTAGGGCGAGCCCACAAGGGCATGCTTCACCTTGCTGTTCGTGATGACGATGGAAGCATCCTCAAGATCCAGCGGCGCATAGGTGAACTGAAGCTTCGAGGTATCAAGGTAGATGGCGTGGCCCTCTTTGCCCATGGCCGAGGCAAACTGGTCCATAATTCCGCACTGCATCCCGTTGTAATCATTTTCCGAGTGCTGGCCGAT
>CACZBB010000181.1:944-5411 GCA_902779245.1 uncultured Lachnospiraceae bacterium
GCGGAGGACGAGAGTCCGCTGCCGGCCGGGATGTCGCCGCCGATGACAAAGTCAAAGCCGGAGGGCAGGATATAACCTCTCTGGGCAAAGGCCCACACGACGCCCTTCGGGTAGGCGGTCCATCCGTTATCCTCCAGAGGCTTCAGGTCGTCCAGAGAGGAGACCGTGATGCCGGCATCCGGGAAATCAAGAGAGTAGAAACGAAGCTGCCGGTCATCGCGCTTGCGCATGACGCCGTAGATTCCCATCGTCAGTGCGCAGGGAAATACATGCCCGCCGTTGTAATCGGTATGCTCGCCGATGAGATTGACCCGCCCCGGGGCGAAGAATGTGCCGATCTTGCCGTCCTTGCCAAAAAGCTCCTCGAATTTTGTTAATACTTCCTGAATCGTCAACTGAAACACCTCCAATTGTGGTGAAAATATACAAATACAACCTTCTCTATTGTAGTCAACACATTCGACAAATGCAATAGGTAAAAGGTCAAAAAATCAGGCAAAATAATGGTTACTTTGCATAGGCGGGCGGGATCGGAAACAAGAAAAAGCGGAATCCCAAATCTCTTTGGAATTCCGCTTTTCTTTGATGCATCTCCAGGGACTCGAACCCTGGACACCCTGATTAAGAGTCAGGTGCTCTACCAACTGAGCTAGAGATGCGTTCCGCTTCCTCAGCGCAAAATGAATTATACCACGTTCCCTTTGAAATGCAAGCTTTTTTTGAAAAATTTTCAATTAGGTATATAAAATGCATATATACTTGTTTTTAAGGTTTATAAATATTTTTCACGCGTAGAGGAGCGAGAGCAGGGGAATGGTGAGGACGGAGGCCAGGGTGGTCATGGCGGTAACCTTATTGACATCGTTGCCGCTGTGTCCGTATTCCTCGGCGAGCATTCCGGCTAAGCTGGCGACGGGCATGGAAAGCACCAGGTAAAAGACATTCCGCACCTCCGGGGCAAAGGGCAGGAGCCGGGCGAGGAGAATTCCGACGGCCGGGAAAAGAAGCATTTTTACCGCTGTGAATATGTAATTCTCCGGATTCCGGAAGATCTCGCGCAGAGGCAGCTGGGCCAGGGAACCGCCGATGAGGATCATGGAGAGCGGCACGCAGGCGTTGCCCATGTAAGAGCAGAATTCCTGGACGGGCTCCGGAACCGGCGGCCGCAGAATAAAGAGCAGGATGGCGATCACGCCAGAAACCGTGCCGATATTGACGATCCGCCGAAGCTGGAAACGGCGGGGCGAAGCCCCGCGCGGGCCGGTCTTTGCGGGCTGCGCCGAAACGGCCGGAGCGGCGGGGGAATCCGCAAGAGACCCGGCGAGATAGATCCCGTAGGTGTAGGCGAGGACGTTGAAAAACAGCATGTAAAAGACCAGATAAAGTACGTATTGCGGGCCGTAGACCGCGCGAACGACCGGGATCCCGAGGAAACCGACATTGGAGAAGACCAGCATCAGCTGCTGGAGACATTGCTCACGGTGGGAAAGCCGGCGCAGATGGACATAGAGAAAGCCGGCCGCGATCACGAACGCGTAGTAAAGGCTGACCATGGCGAGATTTTGCAGGAGCACGGGGCCGTCCGCCTCGCCGGTGTGGGAGAGGATCGAGGAGATCATGAGAAAAGGATTGAGGATGCGGACGATGAGGGCGCTGATCTCCTTCTGACCGGTTTTCCCGAAAACCCCCAGGCGGAAGGCCAGAAAGCCCGTCGCCATCATCGCAAAAAGAACCAGCATTTGCCGAAAAAGAAGAGCAGTGATTTCCATGAAATCCCTCCGGAACAGAAGAAAAAGGGCAGAGGAAGGCAGCGAAGCGCCGAGCCTCTGCCCCCGCTCGCGAGCCGCGCGCTGCTAAAAGGCAGCGGATTCCTCGCGCGGGTCTGTGAATAAAAGAACAGCCTCTCCGGCCGGGGTGCGGCCGGAAGGCTGTGGGGATTTAGAAGAACAAGCTATGGCTCAGCCAAGAACTTCCTTAAGGGCGGCTTCGAAATCCGCCGGACGCATGCCGCCGACGAGATTCTTGACGACTTCGCCATTTTTGAAGAACAGGAAATTCGGGATGGACATGACGCGGTAGGGCGCCACGGCGTCACCGTCTTCGTCCACGTTCAGCTTGCAGACCTTAATCTGGCCGGCATATTTTTCGGCCATCGCGTCCACCACCGGACTCATCATGCGGCAGGGGCCGCACCAGTCGGCGTAGCAGTCCAGAAGCACCGGAACCTCCGACTTGAGGATTTCGTTTTCAAATGTCTCTTCCGTAACTTTTGTGACCATGTTTTTTCTCCTTTTCTTTATAAAGTCGCCGGGCTGATCCCTTCTGATGCCCTTTCCCGGCAGCTCCGTCCGTTTTCATGCTGCTGTCCCCGGAACCTGCGCATTTACCTGCCCTCGAAGACCGCCACGAGCTTGCAGATCCTGTTGCCGAGGGCGGAAAACTTCCGCTCGTACTCGGTCATGACATTTGCCGCGCCCATCTCCGGGTCCGCGTGAAGATCCCTTGTAAGCGCCGTGACGGTCCAGTGCGGAGCTTCCGTGAATTCCGTCACCGAGAACTCAAAGAGATCCCGGTTGTCGGTTTTGAATTCAAGGGTTCCGCCCGTTTTGAGGAATTGCTCGTAGAGCGCGAGAAAGACCCGCGAGGTGAGACGTCGCTTCTCGTGCCTGGCCTTCGGCCAGGGATCGGAGAAATTCAGGTAAAGCCTGTCGACCTCCCCCCGGTCAAAAACCGCCGGCAGCTCCCGCGCGTCCATCCGAAGAAAATGCAGGTTTGCGGGAGGGACAAACCTGTCTTCCTCTGCTTCCGCCGGCTCCGACAGGGCGGCCGACGCGGCCTTTTCCGCCCGCTCCAGCAAGGAGGCCGGATCCCTCGCCGGCTTTCCTTCCATCTTCTCCACGGCGCGAAGAAGAACGCTCTCATAGCGCTCGACGCCCAGGAACGCGATCCCCGGTTCCCGCGCGGCCATCTCCATGAGGAAACGGCCTTTCCCGGTACCGATCTCGACATGCAAAGGAGCGCCGCCGGTGAACGTCTGCCAACGACCGCGGAATTCCTCGGGCTTTTGAACCACAAAACGGCTGCCCGCCACAATTTCTTTAGCTTCTGGTATATTTCGTAATCTCATGCTTCCTATTTTGACACGAAACGTGGCAAAATGCAAGAACCAAGGGGAAAAAAGAGGGATCAGCCGTTACAAGTCACTCCCGTGCCAAACACTCGCCCTAAAGGACTAGCTGCGCGTCGCTGTTTGGCACGGGTCCGTGACATAGAAACGATCAGCCATCCCACGGACGCAGGGGGCCTTGACAATACGGGGCGTGGCGGTTGCCGCCGGAGCCATTCTGTGCTATGATGAAAAAAGCATGAAGGACGGAGGTTGGAAAATGAACAGACGCATGGGCATTGTGGTCATCGGAACGGTATTTGTCGATATTAAGGGGTATCCCCTGGGACGCTTTATCCCGGCGGGGCGGAACGCGGGCCGTGTCGTGACGGTTCACGGCGGCGTGAGCCGCAACGTGGCCGAAGACATCGCCAACGTCGAGCTGGCGCCGACCTTTATCAGCGTTGTTGACGAAAGCGGCATCAGCACGGACGTCATCGAAAAATTAAAGCGTCACCGGGTCAATACGGATTATATCGTCCGGACGAAGGACGGGCTCGGAACCTGGCTCGCCGTCTTCGATAACCGCGGAGAAGTGGTCGCTTCGATCTCCAAGAGGCCTGAGGTAGACGCGATCGGGAAGGTTCTCGATGAGCACGGCGATGAGATTTTTGCGGGCGCGGACAGCATTGTCGTGGAGATCGACATGCCGCCGGAAATCCTGAAGAGGATCTTCTCGCTTGCGGATAAGTATGAGAAAGCGGTCTACGCGGTCGTTGCCAATATGTCCATCGCCTTGGAGCGGCGGGATTATCTTAAGGATACGCACTGCATCGTGTGCAACGAGCAGGAGGCGGGCCTTCTGTTTTCGGAAAACTATGAGGGTATAAGCCCGGAAGAGATGGAGGCGATTCTGCGCGTGCGCATCCGGCGGGCGGGATTTCGGAGCATGGTCGTCACGATGGGAGCTTCCGGCGCCGTCTACGCGGAAAATGGCGGCGAGAGCGGTATTTGCCCGTCCCGGGAGACGCCGGTGATGGACACGACCGGCGCCGGCGACGCCTTTTTCGCCGGCATTGCCATCGGCCTGACGTACGGCAAATCTCTGGCGGAGGCCTGCCGGATCGGGACGTGCCTGGCCGCTTCGGTCATCGCCACGAGGGAAAGCGTCTGCCCGCGATTCCTTCCCGAGGAATTCGGGCTGGAGCTCCCGGAAGCCTAAAGCGCGCTCTTTAAAGAATCCTACAGAAAAATACGGACTCGGGCACTATATTTTGTCAATTATTTTTTGGTGACGGAGACGCCCGGTGTGTGCTATACTCTAAAAATGATTTGGAAGGATTCGATGCCGGATATTGGCT
>CACZBB010000182.1 GCA_902779245.1 uncultured Lachnospiraceae bacterium
GTCGCTGACCTGCGTTTCACAGAAAACAGTCCACTGGACTGTTTTCTGTACACTGAGGCGTGCCATCGCCCGCAGGGCGATTTCATTGCAAAACGCCTTAGTTTCTGGTCACCGTGTGACCAGAAACTAAGATTCAGATAAAAAAGTGGTCTTCTTCGAGACCTGTCTGGCAGAATGCTCCGAGTTCTCTGGACGATTCCATAAAAATCTCGATTCTAAAGAGGGCTCATGTATAGGGTAGAGGGAGGCGAACGCCGACCTCTGCCCCGCATCGCGAGCCGCGTGCTGCCGAAGGCAGCTTTCCTTACGCGGCTCTGTGAATAAAAGCACCGGCTGTCCATCTCGGACAGCCGGTGCTTTCTATATGTTTACCCATGCCCTCTCGGGTTGGTTGTTTTGTTTGATTTCGGGGTGGGCGTGGGCTTTTTATTTTTCGGCGTCGGGGTCGGCGTAGCTTTCTTCTTCTTTTTCTTCTCCTCCGCCTCCTTCTTCTTCCGTTCCTCTTCCTCTTTCTTCCGACGCTCTTCCTCCGCGATCCGGGCCTTCTCCGCCGCCAGCGCGGCCTCCGCCGCGGCCTTTTCCGAGGCACGCTTCACCTCGATCGCGCGCTCCGCGGCCGACGGCGTCTCGTGGAATTCCCCGCCGGTACACATATCGGCGGGCGCCGTGCCGATCGCAAAATACTCCGTCTTGCTGTCGCACAGAGCCCCGGCCAGCTTCCCGGACTGGGCGCAGATCGACGCCGTGCGGACGCTCCCCGGCATTTCAAAGGAAAGAATTTCATGATCCTCGTGGATCCGGGTCATGATGCGGTTCCAGAGAACCTGATGGTACGTGCGGTAATTGCCCTCCTCGGGCATCGTCTCCGGCAGATCATAGCCGGACCAGATCCCGCAGGTATAATAGGGCGTATAGCCGACAAACCAGAGATCCTTAACATCGTTCGATGTGCCGGTCTTCCCGGCCGCCGGCATGCCGGAAAGGAGCTTCACCGCCGCGCCGGTCCCGCGCGTCACCACGTCCTCAAGAGCGCTGGTCAAAAGCGCCGCCGTGCTCTCCGATACCGCCTTCTGCGGCACGGGATTCTTCTCCAGCAGGACATTGCCGTTCGCGTCCGTGACGCGCGTGTAGAAATACGGCTTCACATAGACGCCTTTGTTGGCGAGAGCCGCGTAAGCCGCCGTCAGCTCCAGGTTCGACACGCCCTTCGTGATCCCGCCCAGGGCCAGCGCCTGGGTCTTGTCCTTCTTCGTGAGCGTGGTGATCCCGAACGCCTTCAGGCAGTCATAGGCCGCCTCCGGCTTAACCTCCGTAATGCACTTCACCGCCGGGACATTTAACGAATGCACGATGGCCTCCCGGACGGTCACGTCCCCGAGGTAGGTGCCGCCGCTTCCCACCGTCGTCCCGTCCTTATAAGCGTACGGCTCGTCGCGGAACACCGTCGCCAGCGTCACCATCCCGCGCTCCATCGCGGCCGCGTAGGCGGAAATCGGCTTGAACACCGAACCCGGCTGCCGGAGCGTCCGGGTCGCGCGGTTCAGCACCAGGGAAGCGGTCTTCTCGCCGCGCCCCCCGACGATGGCCCGCACCGCCCCGGTATCCTGGTCGATGATCACGATGGAGGACTGGGGCTCGGGGGTCAGATAGGCGTCCTCGGCCAGAATGTTGTCGGTTTCTTTCAGCAAATGCGCTTTATAGCGGTCGATGGCGTCCTGGGCTTCCTCCGCCGTGTCGAAGATCAGGTCAAAGGCCGCGTCCTCGGTTTCACGGAAATGCTGGGCGAGCATGTCCTTGTCATAGCGGATTTCCGTGCCCTCGGCCGTCTGGACACGCATGGACCAGTCAAGGCTGTATTTCGTCCCCTCCGGAAAATTGTCCGGATCCGCGTACTCCTCGTCGCAGATCTGCTGGATCGCCATATCCTCGGTCGAATATATTTTCAGTCCGCCCGCGTAGAGGAGCCTTGCGGCCTCCGCCTCGTCCATGCCTCTTTCCTTCACCAGGTCGTCGAGCACCTGCTGCGTCAGCTCATCGACAAAGTAGCTGTACACGCCTCTCTGCGAGCCGCTGATATCCTGCGCCGCCGCAATGCGCTCATAGACGTTGTCGGCGAGCGCCTCCTGCCGCATGGCCTCGGTAATGTATCCCTGCTCCGCCATCAGCCGAAGCGCCTTCTCCCGGCGCTCGGCATTTGCCTCGGGATGCGTGATCGGGTTGTAGCGGCTCGGGTTCTGGGTGATGCCCGCGATGACCGCCGCCTCGGAAATGCTCAGGGAGCCTACATTTTTTCCGAAATACTTTCTGGCCGCCGCCTGCACGCCGTAGGTCCCGGCGCCGAGATTAATCGTGTTGAGGTAGCTTTCCAGAATACGGTCCTTCGCCGCCTTCCGGCTGCCCAGCTCACGCTCCAGCCGCTCCTCCAGCTGCACGGCCATATACTGCTCCTGGATCTTCCGCCGAAGATGGTCGATCAGCGTCTTTTCCTCCGTCCAGTTCTGAAAATAATTGTTCTTCAGGAGCTGCTGGGTGATGGTGCTGGCGCCCTCCGTCCGCGACATCCCGCTCTGGAAGCCCACGGCGAGCGCGCGCACGATGCCGCGCACATCCACGCCGCTGTGCTGATAGAAACGGCTGTCCTCAAGCACGATAAACGCGGTCTTGACGCCGTCCGGGACTTCGTCGAGGGAGACCTGGATGCGGTTCGCGTCGGCCGTGCTGAGCTTCTGCATCGTGTTGCCGCCCGCGTCATAGACAAATGTCGCGTAGCCGACGGGCTCGATGCTGACTTTGGAGATGTCCGGGGTGTTGTCGATCACGCCCCGGATCGCGCCGAACGCGCCCGCAAAGCAAATGACGACCGCCGCGAGGATGGCGACGACCACGAGGCGCAGCGCGATCACGCCCGCCTTCTTTTCCAGCCGGGCGCTCCCCGTGGCCATCTCGTCCAGCTCCCGGTCCACGGAAAATCTCGAAAAATCCTGATCTGACATAGGCTTTCTCCTGTGTTACTGACTATAGCGTTACTCCGTTCACGGTAACGCCGGCGTTTTGCAATAAAATCGTCCTTTGAACGATGGCACAACGCAGTGTACAGAAAACAGTCCTTCCGGACAAGTGTCCGGCCCGGGTATGAACAGCAGCACGAAAGCTTCCGCTGCCGTTAACCTTCGGCTTCTTTGTGGAAGAATGTGTATACCTGCCTGGCCGCGGCGGCGTTCATGGAGGGGGCTTTGGCAAGCTCCTCCTCCGAGGCGTCGCGGATATTATCCAGTGTGCGGAAGGTCCGGAGCAGGGCTTTCCGCCGGGCCGGGCCGATGCCTTCGATCTCGTCCAGCACCGAATGCACCTGTCCCTTGCTGCGAAGCTGCCGGTGATACTCGATGGCAAACCGGTGCACCTCGTCCTGGATGCGGGTGAGGAGCTTAAAGCCTTCGCCGTCTTTTTTGATCGGCAGCTCCGCATCCCGGAACCAGAGTCCCCGCGTCCGATGACTGTCGTCCTTCACCATGCCCGCGACCGGCACCGAAAGGTCGAGCTTTTTCAGTACCTTTTCCGCGATGTGGACCTGCCCGCGCCCGCCGTCCATCAGGATCACGTCCGGGAGCTGTACGAAACCGGAGTCCCCGGCCTTCGCCCGCTCAAAACGGCGCGTCAGCACCTCTTCCATGCTCGCGTAATCGTCCGGCCCTTCGACCGTGCGGATGCGGAACTTCCGGTAATCGGATTTCCGCGGCTTTCCGTCCACGTAAACCACCATGGAGCCGACGGCGTCGACCCCGCTGATATTTGAAATATCGTAGGATTCCATGCGCCGCGCGGCCGGGAGTCCCAGGAGCTTTGAAATCTCCAGCACCGCTCCCAGCGTCCGCTGCTCCTCCCGGATCAGCCGGTTCCGATCCTTCTCCAACACCATCCGCGCATTTTCCTTTGCGAGGGCGGCGAGTTTTTCCTTTTGTCCCTTCTGTGGGATGCGGATCTGCACCTTTGAACCGCGCTTTTCCGAAAGCCAGGCCTCCAGAAGCTCCCGGTCCCGCACATCCTCCTCCAGGACAAGCTCCTTGGGGATATACGGCACGGACTCGTAGTATTGCAGCAGGAAGCTTCTTAGGATCTCCGACTCCTCCTCGCCGTCCTCGGCGGAGAGAAGGAAATGCTCGCGTCCAAGGAGCCGTCCGCCGCGGACGAAGAAAACCTGCGCGACCGCGTGGCGAGGGACGGAGGAAAGCTCGTCCGCGATGGCCGCGCCGCTGGTTTCGGAGCCCGGGACATCCGCCGCATGATCCGCGCCATCCTTCGCCTCGTCCGCGATGGCCGCGCCGCTGGTTTCGGAGCCCGGGGCATCCGCCGCATGATCCGCGCCATCCTTCGCCTCGCCCGCGACGGCCGC
>CACZBB010000183.1 GCA_902779245.1 uncultured Lachnospiraceae bacterium
GCTAACTTTGGACGGACGAAAGGAGCAGGACTATGCCGGTAACGATGTGCGAGTCTGGAAAGATGGTGAAGGTTCTTCGGATCATGGGGACGGATGAGGCGCGGCAGCACCTTGCGGAGATGGGCTTCCACGCCGGAAGCGTTATTGTGGTCATCAGCAATAACGGAGGAAATCTGATCCTGTCGGTCAAGGGCGTCCGGGTGGCGCTGGATATCCATATGGCGAACCGTCTGATCGTTGCCTGAGTCCGCCGAGGTTTGTGAAAAGGGAGGAGATTGTTTCATGAAGACACTTAGAGACGTGAGAGTCGGAGAGACCTGTGTCGTAAAGCGCGTACACGGCGAAGGGCCGGTGCGTCGCAGGATTATGGACATGGGGATCACGAAGAATGTAGAGATCCTGGTGCGAAAGGTAGCGCCGATGGGAGATCCGCTGGAGCTCAATATCCGCGGCTACGAGCTTTCCGTGCGGAAGGCGGACGCGGAGATGGTGGAGGTGCTGTGAAGATATGTCTCCGGGCAGCGACAGGAAGCCGGTTCTTTCAGACGGGTGCCCGGTCCGGGAGCGGCCGGGAACATTTTTTTTGCAGATAGGTTAGCTACAACAAATCAAGACGGAAATGTATGGAAAGTTTTAAGGTTTCTGGTCACACGGTGACCAGAAACGAAGGCGTTTTGCAATGAAATCGCCCTGCGGGCGATGGCAAAACGCAGGTCAACGACAAACTATAATTTTATGGTTCATACACAGGCTGATTTATGTCACTGGCCCGTGCCAAACAGCGAGTGTTTGGCACGGGAGTGAAACAGCGAGTGTTTGGCACGGGAGTGACTTGTAACGTTTTAAGACCATAGATCATGACGGAGGAGATCGAAAATGAGCATAAAGATTGCATTGGCCGGCAATCCGAACAGCGGCAAGACGACGCTGTTCAACGCGCTGACCGGCGCGAACCAGTACGTGGGCAACTGGCCGGGGGTTACGGTCGAGAAAAAAGAAGGAAAGCTGAAGGGAAACAAGGATGTGATCATCCAGGACCTTCCGGGGATTTACTCCCTTTCACCGTATACGCTGGAGGAGGTGGTCTCCCGCGAATATCTGGTGACCCAGAAGCCGGACGCGATCCTGAACATTGTGGATGGCTCGAACATCGAACGCAATCTTTATCTCACCACGCAGCTTCTGGAGCTCGGCATCCCGATGGTCATCGCGGTTAACATGATGGACATCGTCCGGAAAAACGGCGATACCATCGACACGAAAAAGCTTTCGAAACAGCTGGGCGTCAAGGTCGTCGAGATCAGCGCCCTGAAAAATGAGGGCAGCATGGAAGCCGCGAACGCGGCGGTTCTTGCGGCGACAAATGCAAGCCTGCCGGCGCTTCCGGCGATGTACGAAGAGAGCGTCGCGCCGGCGCTTGGTGAAATCAAAAAAATCATTGCGCAAAAGGCGGGGACATTTGCCGAGTGGTACGCGGTAAAGGTTTTCGAGAGGGATGAGAAAGCGGTCGCGGGCCTGGGCCTTACGGAGTCCGAAAAAGCTGCCTGCGAGACGATCATCCGGAAGGCTGAAACGGAGCTGGACGACGATGCGGAGTCCATCGTCACGAACCAGCGCTACAATTTCATCGGAAAGGTCTGCGCGGGGGCGGTCCGGAAAAAGGGCGTGAAGCACGGCATGACGGTCTCGGACAAGATCGACCGGATCGTCACGAACCGGTGGCTGGGCATCCCGATCTTTCTCGGCATTCTCTTTATCGTTTATCTTTTCGCGATGTGGGACACACCGATCTCCATCGGCACGAAGATGACGGACTTTACGAACGACGTGATCTTCGGCGAGTGGGTGCCGGGACTTATTGAGAAGCTTCTGACGGCGCTCGGCGTCGCGGAGGGAAGCTGGCTCTGGGGACTCATCCTCGACGGTATCGTCGCCGGCGTCGGCGCGGTGCTCGGCTTTGTCCCGCAGATGCTCGTGCTGTTCCTTTTCCTTTCGATCATGGAAGACTGCGGCTATATGGCCCGCGTCGCCTTTGTCTGGGACCGTCTGTTCCGCCAGTTCGGTCTTTCGGGCAAGAGCTTCATTCCCATCATCGTGGGGACCGGCTGCGGCGTGCCGGGCATCATGGCTTCGCGTACGATTGAAAATGACCGCGACCGGAAGCTGACGATCATGACCACGACCTTCATCCCCTGCGGCGCGAAGCTCCCGATCATCGGCCTCATCGTCGGAGCGATCTTCGGCGGCAACGGCCTCATCGGCGTGTTGGCCTTTGTCGTCGGGGCGGCTTCGATCGTCATTACGGGGATCATCCTGAAAAAATTCAAGATCTTCGCCGGCGAACCCGCGCCCTTTGTCATGGAGCTCCCGGCCTACCACGCGCCGCTCATCGGAGGCGTGCTCCGCTCCACCTGGGAGCGCGGCTGGTCCTTCATCAAGCGCGCGGGCTCGGTGATCGTACTTTCTTCCATTATTATATGGTTCCTCAGCAGCTTCGGCACGGTGAACGGCCGCTTCGGTCTTCTTGATGAGATGTGGGAGGATCCGGAGATCGTCACCGAGGAGACGATCGCACATTACGCGCAGAAGATGAACATTCCGGAGGAAGAGGTCAATTCCATGGACGCCTCGATCCTTGCGGATGTCGGCAATGCGGTGAGCGTGGTTTTCCGCCCGGTCGGCTTCGGCTCGTGGCGCCCGACGGTCGCGACCGTGACCGGACTTGTCGCGAAGGAGGAGGTCATCAATACCTTCGGCATCCTCTACAACTATGATGATTCAGAGGAGGAGCTCGGCGACGAGGGCGAGGGCGTCTGGGCCAATGTCCGTAAGGACTTCCCCATGGCCGCAGCGCTGGCCTTCCTGTTCTTCAATCTTCTCTGCGCGCCCTGCTTCGCGGCGATGGGCGCGATCAAGCGGGAAATGAACAACTGGAAATGGACGCTCGGAACGATCGGGTTTATGTGCCTCTGGGCGTACCTTGTCGCTCTGATGACCTACCAGTTCGTCGGCCTGGCGACGGGGATCGTCGCCTTCGGCGTCGGCACGGTGGCGGCGATCCTCGCGGCGGCCGTGATCCTCTTCCTGCTCTTTAGAAAAGGCTACAAACCGGAGGGCGGCGCGAAATCCCTTACCGCTGTGCAGGCCGCCGGAAAGTAAAGGTTTGTTACAAGTCACTCCCGTGCCAAACACTCGCCCTAAAGGACTAGCTGCGCGTCGCTGTTTGGCGCGGGGCCATAAGGCTTCGGCCTCCCGCGCGGAAGGAAGATGCAGAGGTTTTTTGGAAGGGAGGTATCTATGGGATACTGGATTGTGGGCTTTGCCGTCGCGCTGATTGCTTTTCTATGTGTCCGGAATATTGTAAAAGACCTTCGCAGAGGCCAATGCGTCGGCTGCAGCCTCGGGGGCTGCGCAAAATGCGGCGGCAGCTGTGCGTCCTGCGGCGGTTCCTGCGGACAGACGGGAACGGGCATGGGCAAAAAGGAGCCCGAAGCGGAAAAAGCCATGGAAGCTTTGGGACATAAATGATGGGTCATTCACGGAGCCGCGCGCTGCCAAAGGCAGCGCGCGGCGCACATTCGGGCAGAGGGTTGGCATTTGTCTTCCTCTGCCCTATTTTCATTTATCGCGGAATGTGGTATAATCATGCAGAGAACAGGAGAGGCGGTGAACCGCAACCGATCAGCCCCGTCGTTCCGGCCGGAAACTCCGGATTCAAAAGGAGGATGCCATGAAAAAAATATTATCCTTACTGCTTGCCGCCGTGCTTCTGCTGCAGACCGGGCTTTATACGACATTTGCCGGAAGTCCCGGGGAAGATGCGCAGGTCCTTACGCTTTCGGGTGAGGAGCTGCCGAAGATTCCCGCGGAGGGAGCGTCGAACGTGAGCATCAGGCTCCTGAATTTTCCTTCCTGCACGGTCGAGGTCGTCAGCGAGGAATTAAAATGGCTGCGGCCCACGGAGCTGATTGTGTCCGGAGAGAACGTTGCGGTCGAGGACGGCCTGTATGCCTATCGGCTGACGCTGCGCTTCGACCGGACCCTGACCTTCGACAACCGGCTGAAAATCCTTTATCAGGGCATCAACGGGCAGTATTCGCTTCACTATGAGATCGACAGGAACGACAATCACGTCATGGTCGTGACCGGGCTTTTCGAGAACATTATCGTTTCCAGCCCGCTGCTCAAGAAGCTTTCCGCCGCGCGAAGGAACTGGATCCTGTCCAAAATCAGCGAGGATTCTTATTTCTACCGGCTTGATCTCAGGACACAGGAGGGCTTCACGTTCATCAATAAATTAAAATTCCTTTTCGAGCAGAAGACTTCCGGCTACAGCATCGATTACCAATATGATCTGTCGACGGATAAGCAGACACTGAAGATCAATAAGCTCTTGGAGGACGACGCGGGCGACGCCGCCGCAGTGTTTGAGGACTTCGAATCGGAGAAGCACAAGGAGCTTGCCGCGAAATATACCCCGGGCTCGGTGGAGCTGGTGAAGGCGGCGGCCGGGAAGGCGAAGGTCTCGGTAAAGTGGAAGACCCTGAAGAAGGTTTCCGGGTATAAGATTCGCATAACGGATGAGGCGCATGACGGCGTCGTCAAAACCGTGATCGTCAGACAGAACTGTCTGCGCGCGCTGAAAAAAGCTCTCACGAAGACGGTGAAGGGTCTCGAAAGAAAGAAGAATCTCAAAATCGAAGTCCGCGCCTACCGGAAGGTCAAAGGCTACACGTTTTACGGTCCCCTGTCCAACGCGGTGACCGTGAAAACCCGCTGACCCGAAAGCGCAGAATCCTAAAAAAAGCCAGGCATAGGGTGGATGAAGTCCATCAATGCCTGGCTTTTCGTTTCTGGTCACACGGTGACCAGAAACGAAGGCGTTTTGCAATGAAATCGCCCTACGGGCGATGGCATTGCAATGAAATCGCCCTACGGGCGATGGCAAAACGCATGTCAACGACAAACTATAATTTTATGGTTCATACACAGGCTGATTTATGTCACTGGCCCGTGCCAAACAGCGAGTGTTTGGCACGGGAGTGACTAGTAACGGCTTTTCCAGATCGACAGTCAGGAGTACGCCCTGCCCTTCGCGGCGCATTCAGGCGTTCAGCTTCCGGAAGCTGCCGGCGTTGGCTTTGTACAAGCCTTTGAAAACGCGGTAGCTGCGTTCATACACGTCCCTGTTTGAAGGATTGGGAACGTAGACGTGACGAACCTTTACAAGCCTGCGCGCCAGCTCCAGAACGTCTGTGCCTTTGATTCCCGCGGCCACAACAAGCGCTGTTCCGATCGCGCCGACCTCCTGGGCGTTGGAAACCGTCTCGATCCTGCGACCGGTGATGTCGGACAGCATCTGGCCGGTAACGGGAGACAGAGCGCCTCCGCCGACGAACCGGATGGTTTCAGAGGTTTTCACTTTCTTCATTTCGCACTCCAGTAGCCAGCGCAGATGATAACAGATCCCTTCGAGGACAGCGCGGATCATATCCCTCTTGCCGTTCCCGATCCTGATGTTGAAGAACATCCCGCCCGCCCGGGAATCCTCAAACGGACAGCGGTTGCCATGGAGCCAGGGGGTAAAGAGTACGCCGTTTGCCCCCGGAGGGACTTTTTCAACTTCTTCGGAAAGATAATCATAGAGACTCAGGTATTTGCTCTCCACATCGGTAATTTTCCTGTGATCCAGATACATGCCCACCTCATCCAGCGCAAGGTGGTCGGCAACCCATTCAAAGCATTTTCCGGCAGTTTCCAGCTCCGCGTAGTAATTATAGAAATTTTTTCTGGCCGACAGGACGCCGGTGATCATCGCCTGGATGTCAACGGTCTGACGGTCCAGGAACGTGGAGACCCATCCGGAAGTTCCGATGTAAATATGGGTGTCTCCCGGTTTTGTGCAGCCGGCGCCGATGTTGACAAATGTTGTGTCGCCGCCGCCGCCGAAAACGGGGATGCCTTCGACCAGTCCCAGATCCCCGGCGGCCTTCGCTGTGAGCCTGCCGGCGAGGTCCGTACAGTCAATAATCTCCGGCATGTGGGCGGGGTTGACCTTATACATTTTCAGCAGGCCTTTGTTCCAGCCTTCCTTCCCCTTTCGCGTGTCATACAGGAAGGTCGCGAAAGCGCTGTCGGCGGTCCTGACAATCCTGCCCGTGCAGCGCGAGGTAAGATAGTCGCCAATATCCAGCCATTTGTATATGTTTCTGAAAATCTCAGGCTCGTTGTTTTCTACCCATTTGTATTTCCAGACCGGGTCCTTGGCGCTGGTTGAACCGGCATAATTGACGATCAGATTCCGTACCAGCTTATACAAACTGCAGCCGGAAACCTTGATGATGCCCGAGCCCATACATTCTTGAAATTCTTTGGAGCCTTTCTGATCCAGGTAATTCATCGGCCGCCGGAGGGCATTACCCTCCGCATCCACGAAAACCGATCCCTGCATCTGTGAGCAGAAAGCCATTCCTTCGATTTGCCGGGGGCTGACATCTGTTTTTCGGAACAATTCCCGTGTGGTGGAGCATAACGCTGCCCACCATTCCTCCGTATCCTGTTCGGCGCCTCCGTTGTCCGAAATATACAGACCGTAGCCGGCGGTGGAGCTTGCCGCAAGCCGTATTTCCGAATCGATCTCAAAAAGGCAGGTCTTAACACTGCTGGTTCCGAAATCATAGATGATAATATACACTTGCTAGTCCTCTTTCACATAGCTGTCCCAGCCGGTGTCGATTTTTTTCTTAACCTTTTCCATGGTTTTCGCGTCAAGCTCGGGCCAGTCCGTCACGGTGCGGGCGTTGTTGGTCACCAGATGCGCCTTTTCGGCGCACAGGGCCAGCGGCGTATCGGAGAGAGAGTCAGAATAGAAATTCTCGATCACCGGAAATCCCTGGTCGATGATATACCGGGCTTTCTCCTTTCCGTACTTCATTTTGTTGAGAAAAACCCCGTATTCCCGGTCGAAATCCGTGGCCATGAACCGCACGCCCAGCCGGTTTGCGATCGGCTCAATGATACAGATCGGCGACGCGCTGATAATCAGATCGTCCGGTTTCTTCTGCGCCAGATACCAGGAAGAAATTTTCTTTTCGTTTTTGTCCCAGTACCGTTCAATCTGCTTATCAAAGTCGTGGATCAGCGTCAGATAGCCGAAGAACTCCCGCTGCATCTGCGCTTCGTTAATTTTCCCTTTTTTTCTCAGAAGGATATTTCTGATCGTCTTCGGAAAATAGGTGTTCCACAGCTTTGGGTGACTTTTCAGACACCAGAAGAAAAAACCGATGGAACAGTCTCCGGGAAATATCGTGCCGTCGAAATCATATACATTCATCTGCAGGTCTCCTTCTGACGTATGTATTTATAGAAAATGACAGAATGCCGTTAATCATAAACCTCGAACACGGTGTCCAGGCCGGTGTTTTTCAGTACGTCCAGGAAGTTTTCCCCGACGTTGGTCAGCTTCATGCTTCCATTAATCGCTTTCAGGCGCTTGAAGGTCGAAAGCAGCAGGCGCAGGCCGGCGGAAGAGACGAAATCACATTCTTTAAAATCCAGGGTCAGCGCCCGCACGCCGCCCATTTCCGCATCCAGACGCGCGGACAGCTCCGACGCGGTCAGGGTGTTGAGCTCACCGGAAAGGTGAACCGTCAGCTTCGTGCCGTTTTTCTCTGTGGTCAGTGTCATCTGTATAACCTCCTCTGTTATGTGATGGTCAGAATAACCATGGTGATGTCGTCGAACTGGGGAACTCCCTCGGAGAATTTGTTCACATCATCGAAAATACGGTCCAGCACCTGCTCGCCCGGGCAATCCCTGGCGTCATCCAGCCTCTGCTGCAGTCGCCTGCTGCCGTAAAGATGATTGTCCATGTCATGTGCTTCCACGACACCGTCGGTAAACAGCAGCAGCCGGTCGCCCGGCCGGAGCTGTATTTCCTCCTGCTTGTAACGCGTAAACTCGATTCCGCCCAGGAACAGTCCGTGATTCACTTTGATTTCTTCGCAGGGCTGACCCTTAAGCTGGATCATCGGAAAATTGTGTCCGGCATTGGTGTACTGGAGGGTCATCGTCCGGGTGTCCAGAATACCGATCCAGGACGTAACAAACATACAGGTCTCGTTGTTTTCGCACAGGCGGGCATTGACGGCGGTGAAAATCTCCGACGTGCTTCCCTGGGTCAGCGCGTAGTCCCGGATTATGGTCTTGGATGTCATCATAAACAGCGCCGCCGGCACGCCCTTGCCGGATACATCGGCGATGAGGAAACAGATGCGGTTTTCGTCGATGGCGAAGTAATCAAAGAAATCGCCGCCCACCTCCCTGGAGGTATGCATGCTGGCCCGCAGGCTTACATTCGGATGATCCGGGAACTCCGGCGCAACCGGCGGCAGGGCATCGATCTGAATATGGGCCGCCATGTTGAGCTCAGACTCGGCAGCTGCCAGCTTGCTGCTCTTTTCGTTGAAAATGATGCAGTACATAATAATCAGGGCGACCAGGATCATTCCGTACTGGGATGCGTTGCCGAACGTTCCTCCGAGCATGATATAATTGATAAGCGGAAGAAATATAAATGTCAGGCCGGCCACCTTCTGATTGACCGGACGTTTGCACCGGAGGATCAGGATCGCGGTAATGATCGATGTTACGATGAGGTAAATATCTTCAATGATCAAAAAGTCTGTAGCCTGATACATTCCCTGCTCATCGATCAGGAAGGTCGTTGGATAGAAAATATTGGAGAGGATGACCAGGTTTTGAAGCGCCAGCAGGATCGGAATGCCTTTTTCCGCCCACCTTGCGAGCTTCCCTTCGAAATTGAGGGTTCTCCGCACATACTGGTAGAAGTAGTAGATCATCAGCAGATCGAGCAGCTTGCTGAGCAAGGCGAATATGAAAGGAAGCACTTTCTGTCCCGGAACGCCCAGGGTGAAATACAGCAGGAAATTGACGATGAAGCCGGTGCTCACAAAAACGTTCAGGATTCTGAATGCCGAGGCGCCTTCTCCTTCCTGCTTCATACATCCGTAAAACAGTCCGGCGGAGACCAGCGCCCCGATCGTATCTATGCCGCAGTCAAAAAGAAACGTCTGCATTCTCGAGAAGATTTGCGGATTAATGTAAGATACCCAGCTCATCCCGATCGTGAACAGCGCGGCCGCCACCGTAAAAAGCAGTCCGAATGTCGAGCTGTTTATTTTATTCTTCCAGATCATCCCATCTAAGCCTCCTGATTATTTTGCAATAAAATCGTCCCTCGGACGATGGCGGAATGCGTTACGTGAGCAGCTCCCGCACGTCCTCGGCTTTGTAAATGATCTTCGGCACTTGTTCGGTCTCGATGCGGTAGAGGGCGTGGGCGGCCAGGTGCTCGGCGGCCTGTTCGAGGTCGCGGACGCCGCTTGCGCCGGCGAATTCCCGCACGATGACCTGGAGGCCTTCCCCGGTCACCTCGCATTCCCGGGGCTGCATGCCCATCCGCGAGAGCACTTTTGGCAGGACATACTTCGAGAAGATCACCTGCTTTTCATCCGCCGTGTAATCCGGGATCTCAATCACCGCGAAACGCGAAAGGAGCGGCGCGCTGATTGCGGAGAGGTCATTGGCCGTGGCGATCGGATATACGCCGCGCGTCGGAATCATGCATTCCAGATAATTATCCGTGAAGCCGAGGTTGTCGAGGAGGGTCAGGAGGACGTCCGCCGGATTTCCGCCGCCCTTCCCCGCCGAGGCCTTGTCGAGCTCGTTGATGATGAAGACCAGGTTCGACTCCCCGGCCGCGGCAAAGGCCTCCATAATAATGCCGGGCTTAGCATTAGCGTAGATGCGCGAGCTGCCGGTGAGCTGCTCCGGATCCCGGATGGAGCTCATGTCGAGGGTCGTCCAGGGGAGGCGGAGGATCCGCGCGATCGCGTAAGCAACCTGGGATTTGCCGGTGCCCGCCGGGCCGGCGAGCAGGATGCCGTAGGCCGGGAGGGTATGGGTGCGGTTGATCTGGATGATGGTCTCGATGATTCGCTGCTTGACCTTTTCCATGCCGTAGAGCTCCGCGTCGAGGATCCGCCGCGCCTTGGCCGGATCAATGGCCTCGAAGTAGCTGCTCTTCCACTGGATATTGAGCATGATGGAGAGCGCCCTTTGGGCGTGCCGCCGCTCCTCGGGCGTGACCTCCGCTGACCGGGCGACCGCGAGGTTCCGCCGCGCCCAGAGCCGGATGTTGTCGGGAAGCGTCCGCCCGGCGCAGCTCAGGAAATCCGTAATGCTCTGAAGGCTCGTGAGCTTCATGTCGTCGCCCTCCTCGGTCTCCTCCTCCGGCTCCTCACCGGGAGCGTCGGAGGCCAGAAGACGCTCGATCATATACTGCAGAAAGCCGTCCTCCGCCGAAAGCTTGCCGTCCCCGCCGAAGGCGATCTCGCGGATCTTCGTCACCGCAAAGCCCGCGGCGGTCGATTCTCCGGTCAGGCGAACCCGGATCCGGTTCTCGCCAAGCCATCGGATAAGGCTGACAAATCTCGCGTCGATGTCCGTGATGTCGTGGGGAATCCTGGCCTCGCCGACGAGGAAGGAGGACCGCGTCCGCAGATCGGCAAATGCCCCGGCAACGTGGTGGGGGAGGCTTCCTCCGGCTCCCGCCCCGTCAGCCAGCACCAGGATCGGCTCCTTTGCCGTAATAACACGAACATTTGTCTCCCGCACCGCGTAGGTGCAGATCACAGGCTCCTTCGCTGCTTTCTGTGCATTTCCGAAATCAAATACCGGCATAGTAAACCTCCCAGACGTAGCGTAGTTTTTAAAAGATGGTGATATGTGCGCCAAAGCCGCAAACCGGGTGCAAGCATCCTCTTTGTGACTTTTTTATCGATGATTTCCTTCAAGTATACCGGAAAAACGTGGAACTGTCAAAAGGGGGAATAACCGCGCGGCCGCCGTAACATTTTTTCTGGCATTTGCCGCCCGGTTTTGTTACAATATAAATAGTACAAAATTCGGCGGACATTTGCCGGGAAAAGGAGAATTTTGGAATGAAGAAACGAAATTTTGTGTATTTTTTCGGGGCTTTGTTTGTGTTTTGTCTGCTGCTTTTCGGAGCCCCTCGGCGGGCGGAGGCGGCATACACCGTGAGTTACAACAGTGACGGCAGCGCGACGCTGAAAAACCAGAGCACGGGGGGGACCGTCGCGAAGCTCTCCGTGAAGGGCGAGCGGATCGGCAAGGGCATCGTCGTCACGTCGAAGAATGTATTTTATCTTAGCTACAGCGTCGGGCAGTCGAAAAATACGTACTCGATCATTCAGCAGAATCTTTCGACCGGCTCAAAGAAGCGCCTCATAAGGCTGACGACCGTCTATGATTCCTACCATATCCGGGCGATCTACGACGGAAGCCTTTACCTGGAGGCGACCTCTCCGGGCGGACGGGGCATGGCCTGCCGCTTCACGGTGAGCTCGAAAAAATTCGAAGCGCTCGCGAACGGAAGCTGGGCTTTCGGCTACAAGTACCGTTTCGTGATTGACGGCTCTGCCAATTCGGGCATGCCGTCGCCGGGAACCTGCTATGTGTATAATACGAAGAGCCGGAACCTGACGGTTATCGCGACGTATGTCCTGGGAACCGGCTACAGCGGCAAATACGCGTACTTCGCGTCCATGAAGTCACCGTCGGAGTCTGCGCTGGTTTCCATGCAGCCTGTCTCTTACAAGATTATCCGCTATGATCTTTCGACGGCCGGGAAGAAGACGCTGGTTTCCTCGATGAAGGCTTACAGGGTGGAGAAAATCACCGCGAATTATGTCTATCACAGCGGCTATAAGACCTCGACCGGACAGAACGTCTACTATCGCTACAATATCGCGAAGAAGAAGAACGTCCAGATCTCCGAGGCCACGTACAGGAAGGCGGTCGAGTGAGAGAAGCTCAGGCTTCGCGGCCCGGAACAGGGATCGGCGTCCGGGCATGTCGAAATACCTGAATTTAATCGCCCTTCGGGCGATGAGAAATAATGGTTCGGGTGTCAAAACACCCGATTCACGGATTGCTTCGTGCTTTCGCACTGCACAGCATAAGTTCGACGACGGAAATCAAAGATTTCCTGTCTCGCGGAGATTTCTTTGGGCGGTCTGACGGGGAGCCTGCGGGGAGACGGAGGGACGGTTCCGGAAGGAGGCTTTAGCGAGGACACCGTCTACGGAGAAACGCCCCTGCCTTTTGCCAAAGATGAGCGGGAGCGCGCGCCCTCCCCGCCGGAGCGGATCCGGCAAATGCGCCGCCTGTATGTTTACGGACGGGAGTCGGCGGAGGCGCGGGCGGAGAATTTTTGCCGGCAGGGAAAGTTCATGGAGGATTTTGAGGACGACGCGCCGTGGAGCGGAAGCTTCACGGTGTTCTATCCAACCTATCAGGACCTGACCATCAGCCAGCTTCGGGGATATTTTTCCTGGCGGTCGCGGGCGAGGCGCGGGGAGTTTTTCCCCATCGCCGCGTCGGCGGCCTATCTCTATATTTATGAGCTTTTGAACGGGATCGGGACGGCCTCGCCGGCGGAGAGCCTTGCCCGGCTTCGTGCGTTCGAGGAAGGGTTTCTTGATGCCGGGTACGGCGATTCGAGGATGCGGGTGAATGTAAGGCGCTGGATGCTGGAGCTTGCGGTGGTCTCGAACCTTCCCGTGTCCCTGGCGCTGGAATACGCGGATCCCGAGATGCTGCAGACGGATACCGCGCTCGGGGCGCTTCTGTCTTCGGAGGACGATGCGGAGGTTTTCGCCGCGCTCTGTCGTCTCGGCGGGAAAAAATATGAAAAATCTCCGGCATTTGCCGAAGCCTCCGGGAGGGGACGGCGGCTGATGGCGGATATCTGGCGGAGGGCGAAGGCGGAATGCCGGCCAGAGGGCAAAGCGTTCTTCGAGGCGGTCTTCGGAAAAAAAGTCCGCTTTCGGTGGCAGCCATTTGCCAATGCGGTCTACTGCGCGGAGACTTCGAGAGAAGTCGGACGGCTTTCGGAACGACCCGGCGGACCTGGGCGCGGCGCGGGTGAGGACGCGGAAAAAGCGTTTTCCGAGGATCGGGAATATGAGCTGAACAAATGCCGAAGGTACCTTTGTCAGGGGGGAAGCTGGCAAATGGAAGCCTACGATAAGGTGTTTTTTCATTTGCACTGGCTCAGGGAGCTTTTGCACGCCGCGGACGCGCGGCTTCGGCGGTATCTGGGCACCGGCAAGTATCTGACGGAGAAGCCGGAGGAGGCCTGGGCGCGGCCGTGGATCGACGCGGCGATCCGGGAGGATGAGAGGGAGAGGGCGGAGGCGGCCAGGCCGAAGATCCGCATTAACCTGTCCGGCCTCGACAGGATCCGGAGCGACGCGCTGGAGACGCAAAACAGTCTGCTGGTGGAGGAAGCGCCGGCCTCCGAAGCGTTCCGCGCGATCGGGCGTCCGGAAGGGGGCGGGGCTTTTACGGCGCGGGAAGCGAACGGGCGGACGGAGGAAGCCGGCGGTTTCGGGCGTCCGGAAGAGGGCGGGGCTTTTACGGCGCGGGAAGCGAACGGGCGGACGGAGGAAGCCGGCGGTTTCGGGCATCCGGAAGAGGGCGAGGCTTTTGCGGTTTCGGAGGGGGACGACAGTGCGCGGGACTCCGGGGAAGGGTTGGCCGCGGGCCTGCTTGCGCCGGAACAAATCCAGATCCTGCGGACGCTTCTTAGAGGCGAACCCGTCGAGAGCATCCTTCGCGGGCAGCACCTGATGGCTTCGCTCGTGGCCGATGAGATTAACGAGCGCCTCTACGACACCTTTGGCGATAATGTCCTCGAGTGCGAGGACGACAGACTGAGCATCTTCGAAGATTACAAGGAAGAATTGCGGGAGCTTTTAGAGTAAACGGGCATACATAGTTCGCACTCTGTGCCACCATGTATAAAAGTCGATGGCTCCGCTGCTTCGCAGCTCCCGCCATCGCCGCCTGTATTCGCAG
>CACZBB010000184.1:0-4358 GCA_902779245.1 uncultured Lachnospiraceae bacterium
GGTGATGATGTCTCTGGCCAGCGCCGCCGTGGTCGCGGAAGAATAGCCGTTCGCGATTCTGCAGGCGATGGCCATCTCCGGCGCCTCATAGGGCGCGAAGCCGATGAAGGAAACGAGATACCGCCCCTCGCCGCGCGGAAACTTTTCCGCCGTGCCGGTCTTTCCGCCCATGGAATAGCCGCTCACCTTCGCGTAGCTCGCGGTGCCGCTGTCCACGGCGGACTTCATGTAGGACCGGATCTTCAGCGCCGTGTCCTCCGAGACGGTCTGCGTAAGAAGCGTTCCGCCGCAGCTCTTTACCACCGTGCCGCTGCTGTCAATCACCTTTTCGGCCACATGCGGCTGCCAGTAATTTCCCCCATTTATTATAGAAGCAATGGCTGCCGCCTCCTGGATCATCGTGCAGGAAAAGCCCTGCCCGAAGGAAGCCGTCGCGAGGTTGATCGGAGCCATCGTATCCGGCGTGTACAGGATCCCGGAGGCCTCCCCCGAGAGGTCGATTCCCGTGCGCGTCCCGAAATGAAAGATCCGCTGGTAGCGGTTGAAATCGTCGACGCCCAAAAGGCTCCCGATCTGCATCAGCGCGTCGTTGCAGGAATTCCGGATCGCGTCGCCGATATTCTCGCGCCCGTGTCCGTCCAGCTGGGAGCAGTGGATCATGACCCCGCTCACCATCTCGCCGCCGTCGCAGAAAAAGACATTTTCCTCGTCCACCTTCGCGGTCTCCATGGCCGCGGAGAGCGTCACGGGCTTAAAGGTCGACCCCGGCTCATAGATCGAGGAGACGCAGTAATTTTTCCAGTAATTCTGCAGAGCGTCCGAGATCTCCGCGTCCGACATCGCCGCGAGCTGCTCCTTCGTGTAGCGCGAGCTCATATTCCTGGGATCGTTCAGGTCATATATATTCGAGGAGGCCATCGCAAGTACTGAGGCGTCCTGCGGATTCATAACGATGATGCCGAGATTGGCCGCGCCGCCGGCCTCCTTCCGGATATTCCCCCGGAAGGTCCGGTCAAATCTGGCCAGCTCCTCCTCACAGATCTTCTGAATATTGACGTCGAGGGTCGTGCGGATGCTGTCGCCGTCCACCGGCTGGATGATCGTCTGCTGCAGCTGGGCGTTCTCGCCCGACTGCCCGGAATTCCAGTAACCGAACCGCCGGCCGTCCACGCCCTGGAGCGTATTGCTGTAATACCCCTCCAGGCCGATATGCGCGGAGCCGTCCGCGTTGGTAAAGCCGATCACGTTGCAGGCGAGCGTGTGGAAGGGATAAATACGGTGATAGGTCTCCTCGAACCACACCCCGACGATATTCTTCCGCCGGTTCTCCTCCTCCGGAGTCTCGGTGGGAGCGGGCGTCGTCGTCAGCGCCCCGTCGTCCTCCGCCCGCTGCTGCGGCGATTTTTTCAGCCGCTCAAAGGCCTTTTTCTTTTCCACGGGAACTTCCCGGACAAGCACGTAATACTGTGAATCCCGGGTCTTCTCATCCCCGATCACGTAGCGGAGCGAAAGCTCATCAACGTCAAAGCACGAAAGGATCGCTCCCACCGTCGGTTCCAGATAGCGCGCCCGCTCATTGATCGCCCGGCAGTCAAGGATCACGTTATAGCGCTTTTCCGAGGTCGCCAAAACGGTGCCGTTCCGGTCCAGGATCTCGCCCCGCTTATACGGAAGCGTCTCGGAATTGTAGCTGGACTGGGACTGGGAAAGGACCTGGCGCTTGTACTGCTCCCCGTTCACGGTGCTGATAAAGGTCAGACGTCCCAAAAGACACAGAAAAACCAGCACGACCACGATCAGCAGCCACGCCAGTTTCCCGCGCATCCCCTTATTGATCCGGGTATGAAAATAAGCCCTGCGCCTGTTTCTCCCCGTTCTTTTCTTCCGCTCTCTCCCGGCGGCCTCCCCCGAATTCTTTTTTTCCTGTTCTTTCAATCTTTCCACAGTCGGTACCCTTCGGGCACTTTAGTTCCCCGGCACATCTCTGTACTGGCGGACATATCCGTCCCCGTCCGTGCTGTACCACTCAACCTGCTCCTCCCCGGCATATTTCATGCCGAGCCGGTTCGTGGCCGTATCCCGAATATCCTCCCAGTCGAGCGCGTTGATCAGGCTTTCCAGCAGGGCGTCGTTCTCGCTCCGAAGCTTCGTAAGCTTTGTCTCCTGAACGGCGATTCTGCTCCGCTGGCTCGTGACGATCTCCTTAAGCCAAAGGAACCGCACGCAGGCAAACAGCGCCGCCGCGCACATGACCGCGACAAATGCCACGTATCCGGCGCCGAGCGTCATTTTCCGGGCCTCCCCGGCATTTTCCTGCCGCAGAACTCCGCTTCCGGCACTCTTTGGACTCCTTCGCGCAGCCTTTTCGGGCGGCGCGGCCGTTTCCGGCAGGGCGAAGGTGCTGCGCGCAGAGGTGCCGTCAACGACGTAGCGCACTTCGCGCTCCGCCCCCGTCCGGCCTCCCTGACTTTCCTCACCCATCACTCATTCCTCCCGAAAACGATTTCATACCCGCAGGGCGATTTCATTGCAAAACGCCTTCGTTTCCGGTCACCGTGTGACCAGAAACATTCTTCTCTCAAAAATCCTGAGCTTCGCGCTCTTGGACCTTGAATTCTCCAAGATTTCCTCCTCGGTGGGAAGAATAGCTTTTCTGGTGATCACCCGCCCCTTCGAGACTCTCCCGCATCGGCACACCGGGAATTCCGGCGGGCAGATACAGGGATTCTCGCAGGTCCGGAAGACATTCTTCACGATCCGGTCCTCCAGCGAATGAAAGGTGATCACGCAAAGACGCCCTCCGTCGGAAAGCAGGTCCACCATCCCCTCCAGACTGTCGGATAGAGCCGAAAGCTCCCCATTCAGCTCTATCCGAAGCGCCTGGAAAGTTCGTTTGGCGGGATGTCCGCCGGAAAGCTGCATTTTCATCGGTATCGAAGCTTTTATGATCGACGCCAACTCCCCAGTGGTTTCGATTTTTTTTCGGCTTCGTGCCTGTACGATGTTTTTCGCAATGTTCCGGGCGAACCTCTCCTCGCCATACTCTCGCAGAATCCTTGTGAGCTCGCCCTCATCCGCTTCGTTCACAAGGTCGGCGGCTGTCCGGCTTTCCCGCCGGTCCATCCGCATATCCAGCGGCGCGTCCTGCATATAGGAAAATCCCCGCTCCGCTTCGTCAAGCTGGTGGGAGGACACCCCGAGATCCAGAAGGATCCCGTCCGCCTCCCGAAAACCCAGCCCGTTCATGATCGCCGGCATGTCGCGGTAATTCCCGCGCACAATATGTACGTTCCCCTCGTACCCGCTGAGCCGCTCCCCGGCCGCGCGGATCGCCGCGTCATCCCGGTCGATCCCTATTAAACTCCCCGTGGCATCCAGTCTCCTGAGGATCTCCAGCGAGTGCCCGCCCCCGCCCAGCGTTCCGTCCACATAGACGCCGTCCGGACGAATGGCAAGCCCCTCGATACTTTCCTTCAGAAGGACAGAAACATGGCCAAATTCCATAAGCCTCCTCTCGCATCACGCCCGGATCCTGAGCTTCCGCATGGTTGCCCGGGTCCGCTCCTGCCGTTCCGCAGTCTCGGGTCCCTGGACCTTCTCCCAGTTTTCCGGACTCCAGACTTCAAAATGGTCAAGGGCTCCGTTAATGATAGCTTCTTTTCCGAGGCCGGCCAGCGCGCGATGCTCCTGGCCGATCAGGATCCTTCCCTGAGGATCGAGATTCACGTAGTCCGCGCTGGCAATCCAGCTGCGAATGTCCGCCTCGTCCTCCGCGGTCAGATCCTCGGCGTTCTCCAGCTTCTCGTCGATTCGGTCGGCGAGTCTGTCGAAGGATTCTTCGGTATAGACGGTAAGGTTCCCGGATTCGCCCGGCAGAATATAAAGGGTCTGTTCCCCGATGATGGCCCGGTACTTGGACGGGATCATCAGGCGGCCCTTCGCGTCTACCGCATGCCTGACTTTTCCGACAAACTTTACCATTTTCCGTGTTTTCCCTCCCACTTTCAACCACTTGCACCTATTTTACCCCACACCGTGACAAATTGCAACCTCGCAAAAAATCAAAAAAGTATATGAATTTGATAAAAAAAAGAGACTTCCTCCGGAAGTCTCCAATATCTGGTATTTCTCGGCAAATGCCCCGCCCATATGTTGTAGAGGTTTGATTATCTATGCCGATATATCTGTATTTGTGAACTTATATACTGAAAAGTCCTACAAGGTACTTATTGCTCTCGAATATATGTTCGGCTCTTTTTTCGTTTCTGGTCACACGGTGACCAGAAACGAAGGCGTTTTGCAATAAAATCGCCCTGCGGGCGATGGCAAAACGCAGGTCAGCGACAAACTATAATTTT
>CACZBB010000184.1:4400-6872 GCA_902779245.1 uncultured Lachnospiraceae bacterium
CGGGCGATGGCAAAACGCAGGTCAGCGACAAACTATAATTTTATGGTTCATACACAGGCTGATTTATGTCACTGGCCCGTGCCAAACAGCGAGTGTTTGACACGGGAGTGACTTGTAACCTTTTTTCCGTTCCCGCCGCCTTCTCACGCGGGATTTTGCGCCGTCTCCCTGCGCACGGCCCTTCGATGGCCCAGGACAATCCAGATCATGGAACCGACGAAGCCGACCGCCGCCACCACCATGGAGACGGGGATCGAGGTCCCGGGGATGAGGAGCTGGTCGGTACGCAGAATCTCAATGAAGAACCTTCCCAGGGAGTACCCGGCTACATAGATCAGCCAGAGCTCCCCGTAGAATTTCGTGCGGTTCCTGAGAAGATAGACCACCAGGAGGACCCCGCAGTTCCAGACGCTTTCATAGAGGAAGGTCGGATGCACGGAGATATAGGTCACGCCGTCGCGCACGATGGTGTTTTCCCACATTTTCGCGGTGATCTCGTTCTGGCGGACCGCCGAGACCGGCAGCTCCATCGCGAAAAGACCGTTGGTGTATTCGCCGAAGGCTTCCCGGTTGAAGAAATTTCCCCACCTTCCGAGGATCTGGCCGATCGGCACGCTCATCGCCACCGTGTCGCAGGCCTGGCCGAAATTGATCTTCTTGATGCGGGTGACAATCAGCACCGTGATGACGCCGGCGATGAGCCCGCCGTAGATGGCGAGCCCTCCCTGCCGGAGGTTGAAGATCGAAAGCAGATCGTTCTTGTACATGTCCCAGGAAAAGATCACATAGTAAATACGCGCGCCGATCACGCCGAAAACCATGCCCAGAACCACGAGATCCACATAATCGTCCGGCTTCTGCCCGGTCGATTTCGCGCGCTTTACCGCAACGACCATTCCCAGAAGCATGCCGATGGCGATGATGATCCCATAATAGGCGATCGTAAAATTGCCGATCACGAGGTTCTTTCCGACATGCTCCAGGAAAATTCCCAGATTCGGGAAATTAATATTATAGTCCATACAACCTCCGAACACAGGCAGAAGCCTTGAGAGCTGCCGTTCAACACGTTGAAGCGGAACAGAATGACATCCCCGTCTCTTACAATATATTCCTTGCCTTCGATCCGGATCAGGCCCTTCTCCCTTGCCGCCGCGTAGGAGCCGGCGGCAAGAAGCTCCTGATAATTGATGACCTCCGCCTTAATAAAGCCCCTCTCGAAGTCCGTGTGGATCTTGCCGGCCGCCTTCGGCGCCTTGCAGTTCACCGGGATGGTCCAGGCGCGCGTCTCGTCCTCGCCCGTGGTGAGGAAGCTCATGAGGCCAAGAATCTTATAAGAAGCCGCGATCAGCTTGTCGAGGCCGGACCTCTCAACGCCGAGATCCGCGAGGAACTCCGCCTTCTCGTCCTCGTCCAGCTCCGCGATCTCCTGCTCGATGGCCGCCGAGATCACGAAAACCTCCGCGCCCTGCGCCTTCGCCAGCTCCCGCACCTTCTGAACATTTGCATTTGACGCACCGTCGTCCCCGAGATCCTCCTCCGCGACATTGGCCGCGTAGATCACCGGCTTGTCCGTCAGAAGGCAGAGACTCTTCTTGAAGGCATTGGCCTCGTCGTCTCCGAGGTCGACCGTGATCGCCTGCTCGCCGTCCTCCAGATGCTTTTTGAGTTCGAGGAGCCATTCATATTCCTTTTTCGCGTCCTTGCTCGCGCCGGCCTTGGCGGTCTTCGCCGTCCGCCCGATCCTTCGCTCCAGCACCTCGAGATCGGCAAAGGTCAGCTCCAAGGTGATGGTTTCGATGTCGCGCACCGGATCGATCTTTCCGTCCACATGGATGATGTTGTCGTCCTCAAAGCAGCGGACGACGTGGACGATCGCGTCGCACTCGCGGATGTTCGCGAGAAACTGGTTTCCGAGGCCTTCGCCCTTCGACGCGCCCTTCACCAGCCCGGCGATATCGACGAATTCCACCGTCGCCGGCGTGACCTTCTTCGAATGCGAAAACTCCGCAAGCAGCCTAAGCCGCTCGTCCGGCACCGGAACGATCCCCACGTTCGGATCGATCGTCTTCCCGACATTCGGAAGGCCCACGATTCCTAATTTCATTTCTGTGTATTCTCCTTTAAAAGCCAATGTATATGCGGGCTTGGGCGATTTCGACTTTTTCGTTTACGCCCTTTTTACGCCCATTTTTCTTTACGCCCTTTTTTCTTAACAAGACGTACCGCTGATCCAGAATTCAACCCCGGTATCTACCGTCATATCTGCCATCCTTTCGCCGGCAGACGTTTCTGGTCACACGGGGACCAGAAACGAAGGCGTTTTGCAATAAAATCGCCCTGCGGGCGATGGCACGCCTCAGTGTACAGAACACAGTCCAGTGGACTGTTTTCTGTGAAACGCAGGTCAGCGACAAACTATAATTTTATGGTTCATACACAGGCTGATTTATGTCACTGGCCCGTGCCAAA
>CACZBB010000185.1 GCA_902779245.1 uncultured Lachnospiraceae bacterium
CCTCGTACGTATTATGTTCCGTGTCCGAATCCGGAATCTGCCAGTAGCCAAGCTCCTGAGCCTTTGTGAGAACCAGCTTCCGGGTAGGCTCGGGAACGGTGCCCCGACCGTTAAAAATTTTTGAGACCGTGTTTCGCGACAGCCCGCAGGCGTCCGCGATATCCTGCATGGTAATCCTTTTTAATGCCATGAAAACCTCTTTCCGTCGAGGAGTACATATCTGATTCAGCAACGATGGAATTACGCGATTACTCTAAAAGTCCCGCGGTGCGACTGCCGTCCGGGCATGCTCACACGCCAGGACGGAAAGTCTGACGCGGGCCGGCCTGTAGAGCAAGGAGGGCGGCGGCCTGAAAATGCGAATACAGGCCGGGATATCCCCCCTGTGAAAAACGCCCTTCTGGAGAATAACTTTTGTGAAAAATGACAATTGTGGAACGTAGTATATCATGATTTTTTTGAAAAAACAAGGTTGCTGTGTCTTGTGAAGCTGCCATTTTCAGCTCACTTTTGTATACAAATACTTCATTTTGTTGTCTGAAACATATTTGCCACAAGATATTGTATTTGCGAAAAATATGTAGCGTGATTAAGTTTACAAAGTGTAAACCTGAATGTAATAACGCTGCCGCGAGCGGGCTCCCATTTGCTTGGAAGAATCGACAAATAAAGCCCTGCAATTAAAAGAATTAATATAAAAAATATACAATACCCCTGCGGATTTTACAGATGAAACAAAAAAATGGAATGGAATGGAAGAAAAATATTGACATATTGTAAATCTTAAATTATACTAAATACACAAATGAACGAAGGGATTTAGGTGAAAAGATTTACATTATGTAAACCAAAGGCGCTCACTTGCCTTTAAAAGTGAAATTTAAAAGGGAGGAGAAAGGCAGCAAGGTTGACCGCATCTGCAAAGAAAGGAGGGAACGAGAGGCTTGCTTTCAGGCAACAGGATGACAAGAGGCGATACAGGGACTGGCGAGGGGCTTTGAAAGACAGGCCGGCGCTGCGCAAAAAAAGAGCGCAGGCCATCAGGGATACTGTTGACGGCTGGGCGCGTGACGCCGCAGGTTTACCCGGCGGGGCACGGATCGCCCGCAACACTTCGCCTTAACACAAAAGGAGAACAACTATGGAAGCTGACAAGGTTTCTAAAAAGGCGGCAATTCCCAAAAAGAAAAAACTAAAGGCATTTAAGGAAAACGCGCCTTTTCTGGTCATGATTTTTCCGGCAGTGCTGGTCGTGTTCCTGTTCAATTATCTGCCGATCTACGGCGTGCTGATTGCGTTCCAGGATTTCATGCCCGGCGATAAGATTCTTTCGGACACCACGATCTGGGTCGGATTTGAGAATTTCAAGCGGTTCTTCTCCGACACGATGTTCTGGCCGCTGATGAAAAACACTTTCCTGATCTGTATTTATGGCTTCATCATCGGCTTCCCGCTTCCAATCCTCGTTTCCCTGATGCTCAATGCCCTGAAGGGAAAGAGGAAGGCAAAATTCCTCCAGACGATCTTCACGGCGCCGCATTTCATCTCGCTGGTCGTTATGGTCGGTATGCTGACCCTTTTCTTCGGCCGCTACGGTCTCGTGAACAACCTGATCGCGGCCTCCGGCGGAGAGCGTTTTTCCTACTTTCTGGAGACTTCGGCGTTTCGGCCGCTGTACATCCTATCCAGCAACTGGCAGGATTTCGGCTGGAGCGCGGTCATCTACATCGCGGCGCTTTCCAACGTCGACCCGCAGCAGCATGAGGCCGCGATTCTGGACGGCGCGACCCGCTTTCAGCGTGTGCTGCACGTCGATATTCCCGCCATCATGCCCATGATCAGCGTTATGCTCATCATGTCCATCGGCGGACTCATGGGTGTCGGCTATGAGAAAGCCCTCCTGATGCAGACGGACGGCAACCTGGCGGTCAGCGAACTGATCTCGACCTACGTGTACAAACGAGGTCTGACGGGCGTGCCGGATCAGGCGTACGCGACGGCGATCGGCCTCTTTAACTCGCTGATTAACGTTGTGCTGCTGATCATCGCGAACACGACGAGTAAGAAGTTCTCCGAGAACTCACTGTGGTAAGGAGGACACGGCCATGACAAAAGAGAAAAAACTGCACAAAATGTCCATGGGCGACAGGATGTTCTACATTATTAACGGCTTCCTTCTCTTCCTGCTTGCCCTGATCATCCTGTATCCGCTGTATTTCATCGTGATTGCCGCCATATCCGACCCGGACGCGGTCCTGGGCGGCGAGGTCATCCTGTACCCGGTGCGCATCACGATGGAGGGCTTCGCCAAGATCATGGAGCGGGGCGACGTGTGGAGAGGGTATCTGAACACGATCATTTACACGGCGATCACGGTCGTCCTTTCGCTGATCGTGACGATCCCGGCCGGCTGGGCGCTGAGCCGCAAGGATCTTCCCGGGAAGAAAGCGTTCATGATCTACTTCATCATCCCGATGTTCTTCGGCGGCGGCCTCATCCCGTTCTACAACGTCATGAGCAGCCTCCATCTTGTCAACACCATGTGGGCGGTCATCCTTCCCTCGATCCTGTCGGTATGGAATCTGTTCATGACCAAGACCTTCTTCGAATCGAGCATACCCAACGGCCTCATCGAAGCCGCGAAGATCGACGGCGCCGGGCAGTTCAAGATCCTCACGATGGTGGTCATACCGCTTTCGCAGGCGGTCATCGCGGTCATGGCGCTCTACTACGCCGTCGGCCAGTGGAACAGCTACTTTAACGCGATGATCTTCCTGCAGGATGAGACCATGTATCCGCTGCAGCTCGTGCTGAAGGAGATCCTCATCGCCTCGGAGAGCACGGTCGGCGGCAGCGGCGAAACGATTCTCCAGCAGTATCGTCTCGCGAACCAGCTGAAATACGTGTCCGTCATCGTGTCGAGCGTCCCGATCCTGTGCCTGTACCCGTTCGTGCAGAAATATTTCGCCCAGGGCGTTATGATCGGCTCGCTCAAGGAGTAAAGCGGAACAGACATTTTCTTTGACAAAGGCAGTGTCCCGGGGGACTCTCCAGGCGAAAACAAAATGCGGGTTAGCGACGGAACGCATATCTGCGGTCTCTGCCAGGCGGATTTTTGTTTCTGGTCACACGGTGACCAGAAACGAAGGCGTTTTGCAATGAAATCGCCCTGCGGGCGATGGCAAAACGCAGGTCAGCGACAAACTATAATTGACCCGCAGCCGGACAGCAGGTGTCTGGCTCGGGTGTGTACGGCAGCGAAAAAACAACACGGCAGATAAACGGCGCGGCCGCATTTGCCGGACTTAAGGAAAGAGGAAGCGAAGGCCGGTTTTTCGGCCGGGAATGCGCTTCCTGACGAGGAAAAGATTATGAAAAAATGGATTTCTTTGGTTTTGATGGGAGCTATGACCCTTTCACTTGCGGCCTGCGGCGGCGGAGGCAGCAGCAGCAGCGGAGGCGGCGGCGGTGACAAGCCGAAGCAGGAGGCCGCCGGCGTCGATAAGCTGGTGAGCGATTACGGCTACCAGTGGAAGGACACCTCGGCTCCGATCCTGAACGAGAAGGGCGCCAAGGAGCTTAGCTTCAATGTGTACTCTTCGAAAAATGCGTCAGCCCTGGATTACAACGACATGAAGATCATGCAGGATCTTTATGCGAGCACCAACGTGGCCGTAAACTGGGAAAATGTTTCCGAGTCCGTTTACGGCCAGCAGAAGAACCTGATCTTCGGCAACGCGAACAACCGCCCGGATGCCATTTACCACGCGGGCATGAGCTCCGGCGAGATCATCAAATACGCGAAACGCAACGTTCTTGTGCCGATCAGCGATTATCTGGAATACATGCCCAACTTCTCCAGGATCCTTGAGGAACGGCCGGATATCAAGGCACAGCTCATCAACGTGGAGGATGGGAAGATTTATTCGCTTCCGCGTGTGGAGGAGATGGGGCTTTTGCAGAACCCGAACATTCTCTTCCTGAACAAGAACTGGACCGCGGACGCCATCAAGGCCGGCGCGGTGAAGGGGCTTGCCGAGGCTGACCTTGCGGACGGCCTTTCGCTGACCGCGGAGCAGATGAGCGACCTTCTCGCCTATTTCCGCGACAACGATATGAACGGAAACGGCAAGAAGGACGACGAGCGCCCGATGAGCTTCGTTTATAACAACTGGCAGGGCAATCAGTGCGATCTTTACGGGATGTTCGGCCTTAACGACAACCTGGAGCACCGCATCGTCATCGACGGCAAGGTAACCTATACTGTTCAGGACGAGCGCTTCAAGGAAGCCACGAACTATATCGCGGACTGGGTCACGAAGGGCCTGATCGATAAGGTCTCCTTCGAGCTTTCCCAGGATAACTTCCTCGCCAACGGCAAGGGCACCGAAACCTACGGCGCGTTCTACTGGTGGGAGAGCGAGACGGTCGTCTCCAATCCGGAGAATTATATCACCTGCGCACCGATCAAGGGCCCGAACGGCGACCAGACGGCCTGTGTCTCCAACAACCCCGAGGTCGGCACAGGCGAACTGATCCTCTTCTCCAACTGCCCGAACTTCGAAGTGCTTCTCACCTACTTTGACCGGTATTATGATCCGGTGATCTCCGCGCAGATCAACTACGGCCCGATCGGCATCGTCTACGAGGATCAGCCGGACGCGAACGGAAAGCTGGTGCAGAAGGCGCTTCCGGAAGGCGTGACCTCCGACGAGCTCCGCCTCCAGAATGCCCCGCTCGGCATCATTTATCTCAACGATTATGCCTGGGAGAACGTGGTGAACATGGAAGACCGGGCGCAGCTCCGCCTGGACCGCCTGACCAAATATGTGACACCGTATATTCCTGAAAATGTTAAGCCCTGCCCGAACCTGCAGTTTACGCTGGAGGAGCTGAACACGCTTGCGAACTATGAGACGAATTTCAACGATTATGTCCGCACGGCGCTGATCCGCTGGCTCCTCGGCGGCGGCGTGTCCGACGGCGACTGGGATGCCTTCCAGAAGGATCTTAGCGGTAAGGTTAATCTTGAGAGCATCCAGAAGGTATACCAGGATGCCTATGACCGTTTCACCAAGGGCTGAACACAACCGGTTACAGACCGGACATGAGAAAGCACGGAGGAATATAAATTATGAAGAAACGTAATAAGCTGACAGCAACTCTTCTTGCCCTTGGCCTTGCGGCTTCCCTGATCGCCTGCGGAGGCGGTGCGGGCAGCTCGGGCAGCACGGGCAGTACCGGCAGTTCCGGCGGCACCGGAAGTGGCAGCAATACCCCTCCCTCCATTTCCGGTGTTGCGGACGCCTCTGTAGAGGCTGGCTCCGAGTTTGACGCGCTGGCCGGGATCACCGCGACCGACGCGGAGGACGGAGATCTGACCGGGATGATCGTCATCGATGCCACGCCTTCTCTGGATTTTAAGAACGGGAAGGCGACCCCGGAAACCGCCGGCGAGTATGAGCTGACCTACGCGGTCACCGACAAGGGCGGCCTTACGGCGCAGGAATACGCGACGCTGACGGTCACGAAAAAGACCGGCGAGGCGGTCGTTTACAAAGAATTTGACTTCAGCACAAAGGAAGTCACGGACAATCACGGCTGGGAATTCAAATGCGGTGGGAAGGGCGACGCGAAGGCGGAGCTGAAGGAAGGCTCCTATGTCGTGGATGTCGTAAGCCCCGGCGAGGGCGACGGCGACGTGCAGCTCGTCAAGGCCGGCTTTAAGGTGCAGAAGGCGGATTACCGTATCCGCGTCTGGGCGAAGTCGACGGCGGAAACCTATGCGCACCTTCTTGCCCGCGACGAGAGCGCGGAGGAGTTTTCGACCTTCGGCGGCGCGTTCAACCTGAAGATCGGTCCGGAGATCGCGCCTCTTGATCTTATGTTCACGAGCCCGGGCGAGGGAAGCGCGGAGCTTCTCTTCAACCTTGGCAAGATCACCCCGAATCCCGACGAGCCGGACGACACGACTCCGGAGAATTTCACGGTCACCATCGACAAGATCGAGATCTCTGAGATCACCGGCGAGGAGACGCTGACGCCGACCTTCACCGGAGACTTCTCCGGCGAAAAGGATCTTACGGTCGAGGCCGGCGACGGCGCGGAAGCTTCCGTTTCCGGCGCGGGCGAAGTGAAGATCGACGCGTATCCCGCCGACGGCGGCGTCTGGAGCATCAAGGCGAACATCGGCCTCGGCGACACGGTCATCGAGGAAGGCGGCAAGTATTTCTTCCGGTTCAAGATCGCCGGCGAGGCGGCCCAGGGCGGCGAGTGCCTTGTGGAGAGCGCCAGCCAGTATGACGCCTGCCGCGTCAACTTCGCGGCCTTCTCCGTTGACGGAACCGAGGAGACGGAGGTTTCCGGAATCTTCACGGCGGACCGCGAGGTGACGGACCCGGTGATCCGTCTGCAGATCGGCAATCCTTCGGAAGGCGTCACCAAAAACACCCTCACCATCAAAGACGTGGAATTCGGCACCGTCGAGGGCGACAAGGACGTGAAGAAGACCATTGAAGCCTTTATGGCCTTTGGCCCGGGCACCGAGAACGCGGCCAATCCGGACACGCCGTGGATGACCTTCAACGGCACGGACGAGGACAATGAGCGCGGCGTCGGCACGATCTGGACGAAGGACGGTTCCTTCTTCTACCGCATCGACAACGGCGGCACGGTCGACTGGCACAACAAGCTGATCTGCGGCATCGGCGGAAATCCGCTGACCCTCGAATCGGACAGCTACTATACCGTGGAGATCACGGCGAAGGCCACGAAGGATGTCTCCTGCGGCGTGTTCCTGAATCCGCAGGGCGGCTGGGATCCGCGCTTCTCCGAGAGCATGGACCTTACGACCGAGGAAAAGACCTTCACCTACAACACTACCGATACCTTCATCACGGATATGGACTTCGAGCTTCTGTTCCAATTCGGCTCCGAAGCCACGGCGCAGCTTGGCGAGGTGACGGTTGAGATCACCAACCTTACCATCTACCAGATGAAAGTTATGTAAAAAAACGGTCGGTTACGGCTCACACCCGGGCCGGACACCTGCCGCCGCCGTTCCTGAGAACGGAGTGAGTAACGACGGGCTCTGACCCGAAGCGGGGCCGGGAAGCTTCTGCCCGGCTCCGCGAAAAACATGAGACAGGCATCAAAAGCCCGTGAAAAGCTACGCGATCCGGGACTTCTTTTCAGACAGAGCGCAAAGTATGTAAGAAGCAGTGAGCCAAAGTCATGGAACGACCGTGCTCGCACGAGTCGGGCCATGACCTTGGCGAACGCCCAAACATGAGCATGGAGCGA
>CACZBB010000186.1 GCA_902779245.1 uncultured Lachnospiraceae bacterium
GGGGCAGGTACTTCTCATCTCCGACGATCATATAGTCATAGCTGGAGCTGCTCCAGACGATCAAGGCCGACATGCGGCCGTCCTTTACGGTCAGCTTTGCGGGGGAGGCGACGGAGGCCTTCCCGCTTCCGCCGGCAAGAGCGACGGAGATCTGATAGACGCCGTCGGCGGGAACCACGGCATCTCCGGAGCCGGACGTTTTCGGCTCCGCCCCGCAGCCGGCCGTGACCAGCAAAAAAATCACCGCAAGAAAGGCTAAGATCTGGCGAGGCTTTGCCGTTAAATCTCCCCGCAGGCGATGCGGACAGGCATCACGATGAAATACCGCATCTTTATGATTCGCGCGCGGGATGTTTTTTTTCTCTGGCCCACAGCCGGACGGCATATGTCTGTCCCGGATGGCGCCGGCGGCCTGTCGAAGGAAGGATGTCATGGCAGGATCTCCGTATAATGAAAATTTGAAAAGGGCGGCGCGGCATTCGGGCCGCGCCGCCGGAGTTTCTTCCTATATATTTACAGAGCCGCGCAAGGAAATTCGCTGCCTTCGGCAGCACGCGGCCCGCGATACGGGGCAGAGGTTCGGCGTTCGCCTCCCTCAACCCTTTTTGTTATTCCTGAGCGACAGGATTGGAAACACTCACCTTGTGGTCATACCATTTGCCGGAGGTGCCGATCAGGGCCAGGTCGAATTCGGTGTCCAGGGCGGGCACCGGAATGTCAAAGCCATAAACCTCCTCGGTTTCGCCGTCGCTGTAGGTGACGGTGTCGGTCGTGGGCTGCAGAAGGACGGCTCCTTCCTTTTCCGCGTCCGCGGCAAGTCCCGGATAAAGATTCAGGATCTTCTTCGAGACCAGGCTGACGTGGATCGTCATTTGCCCGTCCTTTATCGTCAGCGTGCCCTTGCCTTCATTTGCCTCATTGACGTGGAACATGCTGCTGTCGGTCCTGAACTCGGCGCTGTAGACGCCGTCCGCGAGAGTCCCCTCCCGCGCGGATTCGTCCGTACCGAACGCGGCCGGATCAAAGGTGGAGCTGGCAAGCTTATATTCCGGATACAGCGTATCCCGGATCTCCTCCTCGGGAACACCGGTCGCGGCCATCGAATGAGCAATATACAGCTTCTGGACGTTGTCGATGCTGCCGAGGCCTTTGATCTGGCAGGTAATGCTGTCGAAGTATCCGGAGTCCTTGAACACATTCTTCCAGGAATCCGCATCCTCGCCGGCCATGTCGTTGTTCGCGTGATCGCCCGCGACGACCATCAGCGGGCGGAGGATCACCTGCTTGTAGCCGGCTTCCTTAACCGCTTCCAGAACAGCCTCGCAGGAAGTCTCCTCCGGCTCGCCCTCCACGGTGCCGATGAAAACATTATGGAAGCCATGCGCTTTCATCTGCGCCTGCATCTGACGGTAGGCGACCTTCGCGGAATGGGAGGTGCCGTGTCCCATGAAGACAAAGGCGGCGCCGGCTTTGTCGGCGTCCTCGACGCTGGGGAAGGCGGCAGCCTCCGCGGCGGCGCTGACGACGGCATTGGCCACGATCGCCTTGTCGGCGCTGATGGCGGACGCGTCCGTCTCCGCCCGGCCAAGGAGCGGCTCGGCGATCTTCACCGATTCGAACCGGTCCATATAGGCTTCCACGGACGAGACCAGCTCGTCATACTCCGCCCCGTGAAGGAGGTGCGTAGGCTGGATGAGCAGGTTCTTTACATGATTGTCCAGGGCGCGCTTCAGCGCCTGGTCGATGTTGTCGATAAATTCTCCGTCTCTTGCCTGAATGTGGTTGATGATGATCTGGGAGGTAAAGGCGCGGCGGACGGACCAGTCGGGAAATGCCTCTTCAAGGGCTTTTTCGATGCCGCCGATGTCCTCCGCGCGGCTGTCGTTGAAGGAGGTGCCGAAGCTCACGACCAGAAGCTCATTCTCGCCGATCTTGTCGGCGTTGCGGGGATCGTCCTTCGAGGCGTCGCCGGTATTCCGGCCGAAATAATCCGGATCGGCGAATTCTCCCTCGACCAGCTTCTTCTGGTCGTCCGTGAGCGCGTCCCAGGCAGCCTTCGCGGACAAGCACTGCGCGTCCGTCTCGGCCGTCCGCTCCTGGACATAGATGGCGTCGATCAGGGCCGCGACCGTGTCCGCCGCTTCCTGATCAGGATCCGGCTCCGCGGCCGACGAGGCGGGCGCGGAGGCTTCCGCGCTGCTTTCGGCCGTCGAGGATGTGCTTGCGGGCCGGACGGAGGAAGTGCCGGAGGAAGCGGCATGATTGCCGCAGCCCGCAAAGAGAGCCGTCGTCAGCGAGAGCGTCAAAAGCAAAGCAAGTTTCCGTTTCATGATCTAAAAAACCTCCTAAAATATTTATAAATCAAATCTGCCGATCCTTCCGGCTCGCTGCCGAAAGCCCGGGCAGGCCATTTGATACTTTTGGGCTTATATCCGAAGCTTCCTGGCGTCAGCTATAAGCTCAGATCGTCCAATTGAAGCCTTTGGGCTTACTTTCCGAAGCTTCCTTGGGCCGGCGATAAGCCCAAACTGACCTTTTGAAGCTTTCGGGCTTATTGTTTGAGGCTTCTTGAGGCTGGCCGTAAGCCCAAACCGCCCTTTTGAAGCTATTGGGCTTATTTTTCGAAGCTTCCTTTCGCCGGCTATAAGCCCGGACAGGCCATTTGAAGTCTTTGGACGGTTAAGCCTGAGCGTAAATCGTATTAATTAGGAAAAAATGCCGATTTTGATGAAAAAAAAATCTCCTTGCCGGTAGGTGGCAGGAGGACTGAACTTAGAATCCCGGGCATACAACATAAGCCCATCTTCGCACGGAAAATGAGCGCGGTCTTCGCGCGGAAGGGATGGTACAATCAAGTCCTCGTGATTTTGGGAAGCCTTTGATCCGTGAATCCGATGCTTGGCACCCGAATCAATCGTTCCCGTACCGGCAGACGGCAGGTTTCCTGGCTCGCGGTTTTCCGGCGGCATCGCCTTCCCGATTACTCAGTGACTGCGCATTTCGCGCGTGATGCCGCAAACCCGCATACAGTGACGAGATCGCACAGGCCTTGCACCTGTTTCTCTTTTACCCCCGGCATCCGCAAAAGCGGCTGTGCGCAGGGCACCGGCTGCGCTTCGATATTGAACTGAAGAATAGTATACCGGCAAAACGGGCCGTCTGTCAATATCCCGTTTTCAACACGCCGGCGGCCGGCGGCTGCGGGGCGATTCAAACGGAATATTCCATTATCGGGCAACACAAGGGTCGGCACCGAGGAAAAGCCGGTCGACCGGCGTTGCTCCGGCATCATGCGGCCGAATGTCAGGAGGTGGCAGAATCGAAAAGTCGGCCGCAGGAAGCTAAAAAGGCATCCTGCGGTCGACGAACAGGAGCTGGCCGGGCAGCGAAGTCGGCCGCAAGAAGCAAAAAAGGCATCCTGCGGCCGATTGTCAGGGGGCGGCTATTACTTAAAGTCGGCCGCAGGAAGCTAAAAAGGTATCCTGCGGCCGAATGTCAGGAGGCGGCTGTCGCTCGAAGTCGGCCGCAGGAAGTTAAAAAGGCATCCTGCGGCCGACGAACAGGAGCTGGCCGGGCAGCGAAGTCGGCCGCAGGAAGCTAAAAAAGCATCTTGCGGCCGACTGTCAGGAGGAGTTTGCGAAGGACCCGAGTAAGCTCCGGTTCGGGAACAGGCTGGCGCTGAACGGCAGGCTTATCTGCGGAAAGTACGGCAGGACGCTGAAGCGGTATGTGAAACCGGATGACGCCCTGACCGACTGGCGGTGCAGGCAGAGGACGCTGGTGAAGAAGACGGATTTCCACGAGGAGGTCATTTTGGAAACGCCCCCTCACATTCGTTCGGCGGCAAATCGGTCGGCGCAATTGAATTCGGCTTCGCCGAAGTGCCTCCCTCCGAGCCGGTGCGACTGTCGCATCGTCCGGGAGGCAAAGGCACAGAGGGCGGTAGTGATGGCGATGGGCACGCTGCCAAGTAGGCGCGAGGAGCTGGTGGTACAGCGGGAGCGGCTGCTCACGGGCGAGATCGGCAGGATCGACGCCCCGCTGAAGACGCTGGACGAGCAGCAGGACAGGCTGGAGGAGCGGCTGGAGGTGCTGGCAAGCCAGGTATCGGAGGACGAGGAGCCGATGAACACAACCGTGGCCCGCGAGGCCGGCAGCACGCAGGTGATCACCAGCGAGATGGACGAGG
>CACZBB010000187.1 GCA_902779245.1 uncultured Lachnospiraceae bacterium
GCCCGTGCCAAACAGCGAGTGTTTGGCACGGGAGTGACTTGTAACGTAAAATCATACGCCGGCGGCTTCCTCCCGCGCGGAGCGGTATTTCCGCCTCTTTTTTCCGGCCGGGCCGATCTCGGCCTCCGCGAAGGCGATCCTCCGCGACACGGACAAGGCAATACAGATCTCAAACCCCTGAATCAGCAGCGCGGTTCCTCCGTAGCTCACCAGCGGGAGCGTCACCCCGGTCGTCGGGATCACGTTTAAGACCACGCAGATATTCAGGATCACCTGGATCGCGATATGGGCCGTCACCCCGGTCACCATCAGCGCCCCGTAGACGTCCGGCGCATTCTGCGCGATAAAAACCAGCCGGAAAATGATATACACGAAAAGTCCCAGAAGGATCAGCGCCCCGAAGATCCCCAGCTCCTCGCAGACGATCGCGAAGATCATGTCGTTCTGGGCTTCCGGGATCCAGCCGAGCTTCTGCGTGCTGTTCCCCAGCCCCTTGCCCAGAAGTCCGCCGCTGCCGATCGCGTAAAGCGCCTGCATCACCTGCCAGCCGCCGTCGCTTAAGTTTGACGCCGGATCCAGCCAGACACGGATGCGGGTCAGGCGGAAGCTCCCCTCCATCAGTCTCAGGACGATCGGCACACACGCCGCAAATACCGCGCCCACTCCCAGCGTCACCAGGACAAACTGCTTCGTGCGCGGATAGGCAACGAAGATGACCACATAGCCGATGCCGAAAATAATCAGCGCGGTGCTTAAGTTATCGGTCAGAACCATGCACGCGCCGGCCTGAATGCCGACGATGAGAAGAAGCAGAAAAACAGACCGAAACTGCCGCATCTTTTTCCCGAGCTTCAGGATCACCATCGGCAGAAAGACGATCACCGCGACCTTGCCCAGCTCCGAGGGCTGAAACCGAAACGGCCCCAGGTGCAGCCAGCGCCTCGCCCCGTGGCTCACGACGCCCATCCCCGGCACATGAACCGCCGCCATCGCGGCAAGCGCGAGAAAATAAAACGCCCACGAGAGCGTAAACAGCCGCCGATAGGAAAAAATCGGCAGAATGATCATCAGCGCCACCACGCCCAGCGCATAGCCGAGCTGCCGCTGAAAGTACCCCATGTAGTCATTCTCCAGCCGGCCCGCGTAGTAGCTGGCGCTGCACAGCATGACCAGGCCGAACGCAAGCAAAAGGACGACCGCCGCCATCAGGGGATAGTCAAAATATTGGGCAGACCTCGTCCGCTTCTTATATCCGAAAAAACCCAAAAATTATTCCTCCCGCTTCCTGTATTGCCGGAAGTCACCCGGCTTCAACCGCCCCGCGGATCGCTTCAAGCCCCTCCGTCAGCCCGGCATAAATCTCCCGCGCGGCATCCGGCATCTCGTCCGTTCCGCGGAGGAGCTCCGTCAGGCCGGCCGCCGGCATGCCGACCGGGAGAAGACCCAGCGTCAGCGCCGCCCCGCGCAGCGTGTGCGCCGCGGCAAATGCCTTTTTCGCGTTTTTTTCTTCCATGGCGCTTTGCAGCTCTCCGAGCGCCGGGTCTTCAAGAAATTCCGTAAGCATTTCCGCATAGAATTCCTCATCGCCGAACACCCGCTCCAACGCGTCCTTCGTCCGGCAGCCGGCATTTTCCAAACGCCGAAGCAGGGCAGAAGTCCTCTTCTGCCCCTCCGTCTGTGCCTGCTCTCTGTCCTCCATCAGTCTTTCCTCTCCGCTGCTTTTCCGTCCAGGGTTCTCAGGAGCTCCAGTGCCCTGCGCTCCAGATCCTTCGCCTCCTCGACCCGCATTTTTGCGGTCTTCGCGGCCTCTTCCGCGGCGGCGGCGGCTTTTTCCATCGCCTCGGCCTTCATCTTCAGCCGGGCCGCCTCGTGCTTTTTGGCCATCTCGGCCTCCCGCCGTCCCTGCTCGATGCGTTCCAGAACCTTTTGCCGCTCCGCCTCCTGCCTTGCCCGGATCGCCTCACGCTTTTTCTGGATTTTTTCCTCCGTGCAGAGCCGGGTCACAAGCACCGCCACCGACCGCGCGGGCACCGGCGCGTGCCGCTGATCCGCCATCGCGCCGTCCTCGTCGGTCTCGTAAAGCTTTTCCGCATCCTCGGGAAATGTATCCAGGACGCGCACCCATTCTCTCTCGAGCTCCGGCTCCGGGATCTCAAACAAATGCTCTTCCCAATAGGCATTCAGGGCAATGAAGATATCCTCATCCCGGCAGCCGTCCTCCTTCCGGGCGTATGCGCCCGCAAGCAGCATGCCGACCGACCGGCAGGTCGGGTCAAAGGGCACATACCAGACATGGTTCGAGTGGAAGGACAGGTCCGGAAGCCCGCAGCCAAGATAATCCGAAGATCGGAGGGGCTTTCCGGCGTGAAGGACCGGGTGCTCTTTCCGGAAAGCGATGATCCACCGGACATACTCCGTAAGCTCCTTATGCTTCCCCGCCTCTCCCCAGTTCACCCAGCCGATAGGGTTATCCATCGCATAGGCGAAATTATTGCCCTTCTGGCTGTTGCCGAATTCATCGCCCGCGCACAGCATCGGGATGCCCTGCGAAAGAAACACATAGGCCAGGGCATTTTTTATCTGGCGCTTCCGAAGCGACAAAACCTCGGCATCCTTCGTCTCGCCTTCGCTTCCGCAGTTCCAGCTTACATTTTCATCAAGACCGTCAAAATTATTGTCGCCATTGGCCTCGTTGTGCTTGTTCGTATAGCTGACAAGGTCGCGGAGCGTGAAGCCCTCCGTCGCCGCCATAAAATTCACCTGGCTCGCGCAGGCGCCATTGGCCGAAAGGCCATGCATCGCGTCGTGAAATCTTCCTTCGTCGCTTTTCAAAAAGCTTCGCATCGCGTACATCCAGTCGGTGTCGTAATTGGCGAGCGTGCGCTCCGGACGCCAGGCATCGAGGCTGACGTTCTCAAGGAAAAGCTTCGCGTCCGTTAAGATCGGGTCAAAAAGCACCTGCTCCCGCGGCACGCCCTTGCCCGAAAGATGGAAGCCGTCTACATGGTAGTAAAGCCGCCAGTGGCGAAGTCCGGCAAGGAAGGGTCCCGGGTCCGCGCCCTCCGGCGCATAGAACTCCATAATACATGCAAGACCAGCTTTATGAAGCTCCCGTATCAGCATTTTCATCTCGGTGACGGCATTTGACGAAGAAGAATAATCCTGCTTCGGAGCGAGGTAATAATTCTTGTTCGCATAGCCCCAGAAGTTGCGCCGCCCCTCCCGAAGCGGAGGGTGCGGAAGATGCCCGTTGGGGAGAATCGGCGGCTCGTGCAGCGCCGCGTCCCATTCGTAGGCCGGCAGAAGCTCCACCGCCGTGAAGCCAAGCTCCTTGATATACGGAATTTTACGCATCAGGCCGCGGAACGTCCCCTTCTCGCGGACGCCCGACTTCGGATCCTTCGTAAAGCCGCGGACATGGAGCCGGTAGATGATCATGTCTTCCAGCGCCTGCGCGAGCGGCTGGTCGCCGTTATCAAAGCTTTCTTCGACGTAGCTGATTTTATCTTCGATGCGTTTTGTGTAGATGTCCGGTGTAATCTCGCCGTCTATGATGTAATAATATCCAAGCCGCCGTATTCCCGCTCCAAGGATGCGCAGCGCGACGCACTCGCCGACGCGTTTCCGCCCGGACAGGTCAACGCGGAGAACCTCCTCGCCCTTCTCGACAAGCACAAGGTCAGCCTTCGAATGCTTCGGAATCCTCGCCGAGTAATTCACGCCGCCCGGCACCGGCACAGCCCCCAGGACAAGGGGATTTCCATCTTCGATTCTCCACCTTGACGTATCTCCAGCCATCGTCTCCTCCCAGCCGATATTTCGGCATACACGAACACCATCTTCTCGTATTATACAATGTTTTTTCAAGCATTTCATCCATGTTCGCAAAGTTTTTGTGAAATTTAAAGCTACTGTTCACAGTAACCGTTTGAAGGATGGTTGATTACGGTTCGTTTCTGGTCACACGGTGACCAGAAACGAAGGCGTTTTGCAATGAAATCGCCCTGCGGGCGATGGCAAAACGCAGATCAGCGACAAACTATAATTTTATGGTTCATACACAGGCTAATTTATGTCACTGGCCCGTGCCAAACAGCGACGCGCAGCTAGTCCTTTAGGGCGAGTGTTTGGCACGGGAGTGACTTGTAAC
>CACZBB010000188.1 GCA_902779245.1 uncultured Lachnospiraceae bacterium
CCGGGAAGGACCGCCACCGCCTTCTGCAGAAGGATCGGCCCGGCGTCGAGATCCCGGCTCACAAAATGCACCGTCGCGCCGGAGATCTTCACGCCTCGCGCAAGGGCCGCCTCATGGACATGCAGCCCGTAGAAGCCCGCGCCGGAGAAGGCCGGGATGAGTGCCGGATGGATATTAATGATCCGGTTCGGGTAGGCGTCGATCAGGATCTCCGGAATCTTCACAAGACACCCGGCCAGAACCACAAGCTCCGCGCCAAGACTGTCCACCTTCTCCTTGAGGGCAAGGTTAAACAGCTCGCGGCTTTCATACGCCTTCGGAGAGATCACGCAGGCCGGGATACCGGCTCTCGCCGCGCGCTCCAGGGCGTAAACTCCCGGATTGTTGCTGATCACGCCGGCAATTTCAACATTCTTGAGCGTCCCGTCCGAAACGCGGTCTATGATCGCCTGCAGATTCGTCCCGCCGCCCGAAACCAAAACCACAACCTTCATCTTCTCAGCCATCAATACTTCCTTTCAGCGCAACCGGTTCTTTTTATGGAAAACGAACGAATTTGCTTCGTTTCCTCGCGCCGGACACACGACGCGAAGCGGCAAGCTACCCCTATGCGTCCGTGTGCATCCGTTCATTATATCAGCTCCACACCCTTTTCGCCTTCCTCAATCCTTCCGAGGATATAGGCCGTCTCGCCGGCGGCTTCGATCGCGGCTTTCGCCCGCTCCGCGTCCTCCGGCCGAACCGCCAGCACCATGCCGACGCCCATATTGTAGGTATTGTACATCATTTTTTCTTCAATATTTCCGGTCTCCTGAAGAAGACGGAAGATCGCCGGCACCTCATAACTGTCCTTCTTAATGACCGCCCGCGTGCCTTCCCGGAGCATCCGCGGCACGTTCTCGTAAAAGCCGCCGCCGGTGATGTGGCTGCAGGCCAGTACGCGCACCCCCGCCTCCTTCACGGAGCGGAGCGCCTTCACGTAGATCTTCGTCGGGGAAAGAAGCGCCTCGCCGAGGGTCGTTCCCAGAGCTTCGTGATAGGTGCCGAGGGCTTCTTTCGTCATCGGGAAAACCTTCCGTACCAGAGAAAAGCCGTTGGAATGTACGCCCGAGGAAGCGATTCCGAGCAAAATGTCGCCCGCGGCGAGCTCCTTGCCGGTGATGATCTCCTCCTCATCGACGATGCCGACGGCAAATCCGGCCAGGTCGAACTCGTCCTCCGGGTAGAAGCCCGGCATCTCCGCGGTCTCGCCGCCAATCAGGGCGCAGCCCGCCTGCAGGCAGCCGTCCGCGACACCCTTTACGATCTCGGCGATTTTCTCCGGATAATTCTTCCCGCAGGCGATGTAATCCAGGAAAAACAGCGGCTCGCCGCCGGCACAGGCAATATCGTTCACACACATCGCCACGCAGTCAATGCCGACCGTATCGTTCTTCTCCATCAGAAAGGCCAGCTTGAGCTTCGTGCCCACGCCGTCCGTGCCGGAAACCAGCGTCGGTTTCTTCATGTTTTTATAGCCGCTCATCGCAAATGCGCCGGAGAAGCCGCCGAGACCGCCGAGGACCTCCGGCCGCATCGTTTTTTTTACGTGCTCCTTCATCAGCTCAACGGAAGCGTACCCCGCCTCAATATCCACGCCCGCGCTCTTATAGTCCATAGCTCCTCCTTATTTACCGTAGCCTTTGTAACCGGTCATCTGCAGGCGCGCGTCCTTCGCGACAACCTGCGCCTTCATGTTCTCCGAATACATTTTCAGTCGCTCCAGAAGCTCCGGGTCGCTGACCGCGAGGATCTTCGCCGCAAGCAGCGCCGCGTTCGCGCCGCCGCCGATGGCGACCGTCGCCACCGGGATGCCGCTCGGCATCTGGACGATGGAATAGAGGCTGTCTCTCCCTCCAAGGGAGGTCGTGTGCATCGGGATCCCGATCACCGGAAGCGGGAACAGTGCCGCGCACATTCCCGGAAGATGAGCGGCCATGCCCGCGCCGGCAATGATGACCTTCACCCCGCGCGCCTCCGCCGTCTTTGCATATTCAAAAAATTCATTTGGTTCTCTGTGTGCTGATATGATGCGCATCTCGTAAGAAATGCCCAGCTCATCCAGAACCGCCGCCGCTTTCGCCATGACCGGCATATCCGAATCCGAACCCATCACGATACTGATCTTTGCCATAAGAATCTCCTTTTTACGTATTCCCAACCTCCGAAGCTTCGCAGATAAAGGGCCTCGCTTTCATAAACCTCTTTCGGATTGCCGCAAGCTCGCGAACAAGCTCCAGGTACAGCTCCCGCTGCCGCTCCGAAAAATATCGTTCGCCCGGCCGCTCTCCCGCGGCCTTCTTCGCAACGATCCGAAGCGTCCCGACATGTCCGGCAAAAACTTCCGCGTCGATCTCCCTGAGCGCCTCCTCTTCGGCCCGAAGCCGCCGGCTGACAAAGTTTTCGTCCAGAAAAAGAGCCATCACCCGTTCCGACGCCGCGGGCAGTCGCGCCAGCGCCTCCTCAAAGATCGCCGTACGGGCATCCGCCGTCTGGGCATGCGGCACCGAAGCGCCGCACTCCGCCACCCAGGGCGCCGCGAAAGCAATTTCCGAAGAGCGCACCAGCATCGAGGAGCGCACGCCGAGCCCCCGCAGCATCCGCCGCACATAGGCGGCTGCCGGAAGCATTTCCGAATCCGCGGCGATCGAAGCCGTCTGTTTCCCGATGATCGTCTGCTTTTCATTTGTCAAATGTACGCGCCAGTGGCCGACGAGCGCGGCGGCCTCCGCCAGCAAATGCTCCTGATACGGTCCGGGCGGCACCTGCGGAATCGTTGCCTCTTCCATCAGATCCAACTCGCAGCGGACATAAAAAAGCGCCCGCTCCGGAAGGTAATCGAGTATATAGGAGCGATAATCCCGGCGCAGAGCCTCCGGATCCGGAAGCTCCTCGTCCTGAAACGCTCCGTAAATCTCCAGAAACAGGCTGACCAGCGCGAAGATCTGCGCCTCGTCGGAGATGGCCAGGCTGAGCCAGAGCCCCTTTTCCTCCTGCCAGAGGGCAAAAAGGATCTCCCGGTGCAGCCCCTCCGGAAGGCAAGACTCCGCTTCGGCAAGCTTTTCTTCCGAAAATCTCCCCCGAAGGATCGCCAGCGGCAGGATTTCACCCGTCTTCACCAGCTTCCCCGCCTTGTCCATCGCATCCAGCATTTCTTTGGCAAGCGTCCGAAAAAAATGTCCGAAAGGCTCCGGGACAATGTTCTCGCCCGGAACCTCCTGGAGCCGGTCGCAGACCAGCCTGATCATCTTCATCTCCGTCATGCGCCCACCCCCATCAGAAGAACGGCAAGCCACAGCACGGAGGTAATGCCGGAAACCAGCGACCCCAGTACCGGAAACAGCGTCGAGGCGCCGGGCTCCCGGAAGGAGCGCATGCCAACGAAAAAGCCATAGACGGCAAGAAGCATGGCCGAAAGCCCGACCGCTCCCAGATAGATACCGGCCTCCCCGCGGGCGAGGGCTGAGATCACAGAAACCACGCCCAGAAGGAAAAGCGCCGCGCCGCCAAGGCAAAGCGACCAGATCCCGCCCTGCGCGTGACTCTTCTCCGCAAATTTATATTTCTTTTCATTTGCCATGAAAAAACCTCAAAACGTTCAGTCCTTCGCCCCGTACTGCGCGTAATAGGCGTCGATCGCGGCGAGAATCTCCTCCGTGAGCACCTCCTGCCCGTTGACCCTCCGGCCGCGAAGATGCTCGATCACCTCCGCCATCGTGACGATCGCCGTCGTCTTCAGCCCAAAGGTCTCCTCGATCTCTTTCAGCGCGCTCTTTTCGCCGGTTCCGCGCTCCATGCGGTCCACGGAGACCACGAGTCCGAGAATATCGACCCCGTCCCCCTGGGCCTTGAGGATCGGCACGGTTTCCCGGATGGAGGTGCCGGCCGTCGTAACGTCCTCGATGATGACGACGCGGTCATTTTTCCCGATGGGGCTCCCTAAAAGGATCCCCTTGTCTCCGTGATCCTTGATCTCCTTGCGGTTCGAGGCGTAACGGATCGCCTTCCCGCTGTCCCTTCCGATGGCCATCGTCGTGGCGACCGTGAGCGGGATGCCCTTGTAGGCCGGACCGAAAAGAACATCAAAATCATAGCCGAATTTTTGATGAAAAATGGCGTTTTCCGGCCGCTCTTCGTCACGAAATCTCCGAATTTCAGCACCTGGCACTCCAGCATAAACTCAATAAATTCCTGCTTGTAGCTTTCCATATTCCCTCCTAAACTTTTATAAAACCGTAAGCGTCCTTCGTCACACGCAGCCGATAATGTCACGGACGTCCCGAATTTCGTGTTTTACGCAGAATTCGCGGATTCCGTCCACGACCTTCGCGGCGGCAAGCGGATCGTGAAAGTTAGCGGTTCCGACCGCAACGACGGCCGCGCCGGCCATCATGAGCTCAATCGCGTCTTCCGCGGTCCTCACCCCGCCCATTCCGAGCACCGGAATACCGACGGCATGGGAAGCCTCGTAGACCATCCGGACCGCGATGGGATGGATCGCCGGGCCGGAAAGTCCTCCCGTGCGGTTCGCAAGAAGAAACCTTCGTCTTTCGACATCGATCTTCATGCCCGTCAGGGTATTGATGAGCGAGATCGCGTCCGCCCCGCCGGCCTCGGCCGCTTTGGCCGTTTCCTTAATATCGGTGACGTTGGGGGAAAGCTTCATGATCACCGGCTGCCTTGCTTTCGCCTTCACGGCCCGGGTAATCGCCTCCACGGCCTTCGGGTCCGTGCCGAAGGCAATCCCGCCGGCCTTCACATTCGGGCAGGAAATATTGATCTCCAGAAGATCCGCGGGCTCGTCCGCAAGCTTCTCTACGACCTCCACGTACTCCTCCTCGGCGTGTCCGCAGACGTTCACGATGACCTTCGTATCGTATTTCGCAAGATACGGCAGGTCTCTTTCGAGAAAAACATCAATACCGGGGTTCTGAAGCCCGATGGCGTTCAGCATGCCGGAGGGCGTCTCCGCGACGCGGGGCGTCGGGTTCCCCTCCCAGGGAACATTGGCCACGCCCTTCGTGGTGACCGCGCCAAGGCGCGAGAGGTCAAAAAACTCTCCGTATTCCATCCCGGAGCCAAAGGTTCCGGAAGCCGTCGTGACCGGGTTTTTCAGGGTCACGCCGCAAAAATCTACAGCCAGATTAACCATCACAGCGCCACCTCCCTGCTGTCGAACACCGGACCTTCCTTGCAGACGCGGGCATTTTTCACATGCGAATGGCCGTCCGTCTCCTTCGTCTTCGTGACACATCCGAGGCACGCCCCGACGCCGCAGGCCATCCGCTCTTCCAGCGACACAAAGCAGGGAATCGCCCGCTCCTTTGCATAGGCCGCGACCGCCCGGAGCATGGGCATCGGCCCGCAGGCAAAAATCACCTCCGGGCAAAGTCCCCGGGTGAGCCATCCGGCGCCGCCGGCCTTCGGTTCCGCCTCCAGAGCGAGCAGGGCGTCGATCACGTTGCCCCTGGTTCCGAGCGACCCGTCCTCGGTCGCGGCAAGCACCTCCCCGATCCTTTCCAGATCCTCAAGAAGATAGCTCTCGCTCCGATATCCCACGGCAAAGGCCGGCCGGCTCAGCTGCCAGGCCGCGCCGACGAGGGGCGGAATGCCGATCCCGCCGCCGATCAAAAGGACACGCCGGTCCTGAAAATCCTTCACGGGAAAGCCATTTCCCAAAGGCCCCAGAAGCTCCACGCAGCCGCCCTCCGCAAGCGCCGCCAGCGCCCTCGTGCCGGCGCCCATTTGACGGTAGACAAGACGAAGCTCGCCCTTCTTCGCGTCGGCTTCGCAGATCGAGATCGGACGGCCAAGGAGCCGGCTCTCATCGCCCGTAAAAACCATCAGAAACTGCCCGGGCCGCGCGTCCTTCGCGGCCGAAGTGCGGATCCGGAGATCAAAGATATCCTCCGCGATCTTCTTTTGTGAAACGACCCTGCCTGTCTCCTTTTGCATCCTTCGGTCCTCCTCCCGCATCCGGATACCGTTTATCTGCGAACCCTCAGAAGTCATCCGGCGTTCAGAGCCTGGTCGATGTCTTCCTTCATGGCGAGCACGGCCGCGCGTGCGGCCTCGGCAAAGCCCTCCTCGCCATACTTCGCGTAAGCCTCCTGTTTCCAGGCCGCGATGATCCCGCGGGAGGAATTCACGATCGCTCCAAGACCGTCGTTGTTAAAGAAATGCACGAGGTCTTTTCCCTTGCCACCCTGCGCGCCGTACCCCGGCACCAGGATGAAGGTTTTCGGCATCAGCTCACGGAGGCGCTTCCCCATCGCCGGGTATGTCGCGCCGACCACGGCGCCGACCCGTGAATAGCCGCATTCGCCCAAAAGCTCTTCTCCCCACTCACGGACCTTTTCGCCCACGATCTCGTAAAGCGGCACGCCGTCCACCAGCCGGTCCTGGAACTCGCCGCTGGAGGGATTCGAGGTCTTGACCAGAACAAAGATTCCGCGGTCATTGGCCTCGCAGACCTTAAGGAAGGGCTTCACGCCGTCCGAGCCAAGGTACGGATTGACCGTCGCGAAATCCTCATCGAAGGGCAGAAAGGTCTTCGAGCCGACCGTCACAGTTCCGAGATGTCCGACCGCGTACGCCTCCGAGGTCGAGCCGATGTCGCCGCGCTTCACGTCGCCGATCACGACCAGCCCCTTCGCCTTGCAGTAATCGACGGTCTTCTTAAAGGCCGCAAGCCCCGGCACGCCGAACTGCTCATACATCGCGATCTGCGGCTTCACGGCCGGAACCAGCTCCGCCACCGCATCCACGATCGCCTTGTTGAATCGGCAAATGGCGTTGGCCGCGCCTTCGAGGGTCTCGCCGCTTTCCGCGAAGGCCGCTGCCTTCACCGGTTCCGGAATATATGAAAGCATCGGATCAAGCCCGACCACAATAGGCGCCTTCGTCTTCTGAATATTAGAAACCAGCCGATCGATCATGTCGTTTCCTCCTTCGATTCCTGCCTTAGTAATTCCCAAACCTTCCTGCACATTCTGCGCACCAACAATAAAAGTCCGGAGCGCGTTCGGCATCCCGGAATTACACCGTCCTTCGGGCGATGATCCTTTTACCGTAAAGCTTCCTTTATCATACACGAACTTTCCGTTAAAGGAAAGCCCTAAATTCCGGCGGT
>CACZBB010000189.1 GCA_902779245.1 uncultured Lachnospiraceae bacterium
CATGAGCATGGAGCGACGCGAAGCGTCGCGGGAATGTGAATGTTTGGAGCATGGCGAGAGCGCGAAGCGCGCAGCCATGCGTGGCTTCTTACATACGCAGTTTGTGACAGGAAGTTATACACCTCAAGTATGGGCGCCGGACGGGTTCCGGGCGGGAAAGGCCGCAGGGCCAAGGAGGTTTTATGATCATAAGAAAACGGATGCAATACCTGGCTGTCGGACTGCTGGCTTTTCTGCTGACGGCGTGTGGCGGGCAGACGCCGTCGACGTCCGCGCAGAGTCAGACCCAGAGCCGGAGCGAAACGGACGCTTCGCCGGCGGCGTATGTCTATCCGGAGGATGAGAAGGATTTCTCGTCCCTCAGGACGCCGGGGAGCCAGGAAGCGGCTTACGACTATCGCCTGTTTTTCCTGCCGGAGGTCGACGGCACCAGTCAGCCCTATGTGGGCGATCCGATGCCCTTTTACGAGGACGGGGTCTATTACATGTACTACCTCAAGGAGGCGGGGGATTCCTACAACCACTCGATCTACCTCGCCACGACCAAAGACTTCCTTTCTTATACCGAGTATGACGATCCGATTCTGGAATCCTCCAGAGACGGCGGGCAGGATGGCTGGATCGGCACCGGGTCCGTGGTGAAGGTCGGAAAAAAGTATTACCTGTTCTACACGGCCCACGCTTCCTCCGATACCTATGAATACGGAGAGACCATCCGGGTGGCGGAGGGCGATTCGCCCACGGCCTTTTCGAAGAAAGAAGGCTGGGAGCTGCTTCCGCCCGCCGAGATCGGGCAGAAGAGGGATTTCCGTGATCCCCAGGCGTATTACGACGAGGAGACCGATACGATCACGCTGACCGTCACGGCCGCCCAGGCAAATGTCGCGCGGATCCTGAAGTATACGCTTTCCGGGAACCTCGAGAACCCGAAGTATGAGGGGGTGATCCTCAGCGACCCGACGAAATCATTCTGGAACCTGGAGTGCAGCGACACTTTTAAGCTCGACGGCAAATACTATATTACCTATTCCGGGCAGGACGATACGCTCTGGTACGCCTCCTCGGATACGCCCTATGGTCCGTACGACGAGCCGCGGCGGCTGGAGGATAAGCTCTTTTACGCGGCCAAGCACGTCGGGGACGAAGAAAATGTTTACATGGTCGGGTGGACGCGGCGCTCGGAATCCCCGTCCTCCACGCAGGAGGTCTCCGCGTGGGGCGGCAACCTTGCGGTGCAGCAGCTTCACCGGAACGAGGACGGAAGCCTTTCTCTGTCGCCGGTGAAGAATGTTCAGGACGCCTTCACGACCAAGCGGGAGCTTCCGCTGGGGAGCGATGGACTGACGCTTGCCGCCGGCTCCGCGTATAACTATCAGGAGGCCTTCACCGCCTTTGAGCGGTTCCTTCTGAAAGGCACCTTCACCTACACCGGCAAGGGAAGCTTCGGGCTGGCCTTCGATTTCAGCAATCGGCCGGATAAGTACAAGCTCATCGCCATTTGCCCGGAGGAGGGGAAGGTCGCGCTGAGCTTCAACGAGGGGAACGTGCCCGTCACGGAGACGGCCGCAAAGCTTGAAGCCGGAAAGACGTACGGCTTTACGTACCTTCAGGAAGGCTCCTGCGGCGTATTCTATATCGACGGCATGGCGGCCCTGACGGTCCGGCTCTATGGCGTGAGCGGAAAACCGGTGCGCCTCTTCGCGGAGAACAACAGCGTGGAATTTAAGGAGCTTTGCGAATATACCATGCCATCCTAAGGGGGAAGATTTCATGAGAGGCCTTTTTGATATCAACAATCCCGTCATGCGCTTTCTGACGAAGCTCTTTGACTGCCTGGTGCTGAGCGTTTTGTGGATCGTTTTCTCGCTCCCGATCGTCACCATGGGCGCTTCCTCGACCGCGCTTTATGCGACGGTGTATCATCGGATCCGCAGGGATGAGGGGTATCTTTGGCAGACTTTCTGGAAGAGCTTCCGGGAAAACTTTAAGAGATCGACGCTTTCGTGGCTGGCGGTCCTTGCCATGATCCTTTTTCTGATCTATGACGCGGCAGCGCTCCGGGCCATGATCCGGAGCGGGCACCCGATGGGAAGGCTCTATGGCGTGATTCTGGTGCTTTTGGGCGTGGCGGGCGTCTGGGCCATGTACCTTGCCGCCTATTCCGCCCGTTTTCAGGGGGGTGTCAAGGATATGATCCGCTTCAGCTTTTACCTGATGATGGCACATCCCGTCAAGTCGATCGCCGTGCTGCTGACTCTTCTGGGCGTTGGCTTTATCATCCTGATGATGCCGGGGCTTGCGCTGTTTCTTCCCGCGGCGGGCTTCTGGGTATTCAGCGCGATCGTGGAGCCGATCTTCCTTCAGCATATGCGGCCGGAGGATGTGGAGAGAACGAGCCGAGAGAAGGAGGAAATGACATGAAGCGCAGCCTGCTGCGCGCCAGAGAGTATGAAAATGAATTGTCCCGGAAGATTCCGGAGGAAGAGCGGCCGGTCTTCCATCTTACGCCCTGTGTCGGGTGGATGAACGATCCCAACGGGTTCTCCTATTATAAGGGAGAATATCATCTTTTCTACCAGTATAACCCGTACGACACGGCCTGGGACAGTATGCACTGGGGGCATGCGGTGAGCCGGGACATGCTGCACTGGAGACATTTGCCGGCCGCAATGGCGCCGGATCACCTTTACGATTCCTTCGGCGTGTTTTCCGGGAGCGCCATCGAGACCCCGGACGGGAAGCATTTGCTGATGTATACCGGCGTCCGCAAGGAAAACGGGGCGGCTATTCAGACCCAGTGCATTGCGCACGGGCGCGGACAGAATTACCGGAAATACAGCCTGAACCCGGTGCTGGATGAGCGGGATCTGCCGGAGGGCATGACCCGGAACAATTTCCGGGACCCGAAAATCTGGCAGGAGGCGGACGGGAGCTATCGCTGCGTCATCGGAGCCTGCCGGGAGAATCGGCTGGGATCGATCCTTCTGTACAGCAGTGCGGACGGCTACCGGTGGCATTTTGAGAGCGTACTCGCGGAAAATGACGGCTCGTTCGGGAGGATGTGGGAGTGTCCGGACTTCTTTGAGCTGGACGGCAAAGCGGTTCTTCTGGTGAGCCCGCAGGATATGCTGCCGAAGGGCCATGAATATCACAGCGGCAACGGAACCGTCTGCATGATCGGGGAGCTGGACGCGGAGCGCAGACATTTTTCCTATACGCACGACCAGGCCGTCGACTACGGCATTGATTTCTATGCGCCGACGACGCAGCTTCTGCCCGACGGCCGGCGCGTCATGATCGGCTGGATGCAGAACTGGGATACCGTTCCCCTGCCGGACCGCGTGGAGCATCTTTGGTTCGGGCAAATGAGCATCCCGAGGGAGCTGAGCATCCGGGACGGCCGGCTGGTCCAGAAGCCCGTCCGCGAGCTTGAGGCCTTCCGAAAGAACCGGATGGAATATCGCGGGATCGATGTGAACGGCGAAATCACTCTTCCGGGAATCCGGGGGCGGTGCGCGGAGCTGTTCGTGACGATCCGGCCGGCGGACCCGGAGAAGCTTTTTCAGAAATTTACGCTGTTTTTTGCGAAAAATGAAAACTACTGGACCTCCATAAGCTTCCGGCCGTACGAATCTACCGTCAAGATCGACCGGAAATTCTCCGGGATGCGGCGGGCGGTCATCCATCAGCGCCGCTGCCTGATGGAGGGTACCGGAGGAGAGCTTTCCATGCATGTCATCATCGACCGTTACAGTGTGGAAGCCTTCCTGAACGACGGGGAAAAGGTCATGACCGCGACCTTTTTCACGGATCCTGCCGCGGACGGGATCTCCTTTAGCGCCAGCGGCGATGCCGTGATGGACGTGGTTTTTTACGACTTTTTTCTGAATGACATCGGGGCTTCGGCGAGCCGGAGGACCCGGTCCGGCGCGGCGAGAGGAAGAAAAACCGAAACTGCCGCGGGGGCCGAGCTTTGAATTCAGCTCGCCGCTTCATACTTGGGGTGTATGACTTCCTGCCACATACTGCGTATGTAAGAAGCCACGCATGGCTGCGCGCTTCGCGCTCTCGCCATACTCCAAACATTCACATTCCCGCGACGCTTCGCGTCGCTCCATCGCTCCATGCTCATGTTTGGGCGTTCGCCAAGGTCATGGCCCGACTCGTGCGAGCACGGTCGTTCCATGACTTTGGCTCACTGCTTCTTACATACTTGCGGGAATGAAAAAGGGCTGTCGCATTTAGCCTTTCGACCGCTAAGTATGGTTCGCATCTACATATGATGCTTACCATATTTAGCAGCTCGACTGCTATATGCGGCAGCCCCTTTTTTCTACACGCGGGACCGTGTGTTGTTTTTGAACATTGCGCGGGGAGGGGAAAAGTCCCGGCCTTCGCCACCCTTTACCCTGTCGCATCTTCTTCTTCCAGCATCTTCTCCAGATTTTGAATATAGGCGTGCATGCGTTTCCGGCGCCGGAGCTTCAGGCCAAGGTCACACCATTGCCGGAACTCGCGGTCGCCGTTGTAGGCGGCCAGCATGTCCGAGGCGCCGATGGTGAGGTATTTTCGCCGCTCGTCCGCCGCCTCCACGTCGCCCGTGAGATCCACGATGTTCACATGAAAAACGTCCGCGAGCTTTTGGAGATTCTTCTCCCTCGGATAGGCCTTCATCTTGATCCAGCTGTTGAGCGTGGTGGGGAGGAGCCCGGCGAGTTCCGCGGCCTTCTTCTGGGAAAGATGGTTCAGTGAAAGAAACCTTCGGATATTCTCCGAAAGCGCCAGAGAACGGCTCTTTTCTTTCTTCTCCACAGCTTCGACGGTCATGTGAAATGTCCAGCTTTCCGTTTAAAATGCTTCCTTGGATTCGCCCGGAACGCAGCCGGTCAATAGAACCTATGCCTGCGATATAGATGTTAAAGATAAAAACTAACTATAAATAGTAAAAAATATTCGACCGAAAATAAAATTCCTTTATAACAGTTTACAGAATCAAAATGCAAAAACGGAACCTTTAAACTTTCGATTTCTTGTTTCTATGTCTTGAAAATCCATTTTAAATGGATTACCATAAGGGCGGGCGTAAAAAACCGTATGGGGGATGTGGCGAATGGACTTTCCAAAGATTAAACTGAAAGCAGCAAGAGTCAACCGGGGCCTTAGCCAGAAGGAAGCTGCCGAGGCGATCGGAAGAAGCAAGCAAACCATTATCAACTGGGAGAATGGCAATACGGAGATCCGTTACCGCGACCTGCTTGCCCTCTCGGAGCTGTATGGGATCCCCCTGGAGTATCTCGAAATACCGGGAAAGGAGACCGGACAGCGATTCGAGGAAAGCTGATGGAAAGAGGAGAATGCATATGAAAATGAAGAATCTGTTTGAACTTTTGGCTTCGAAGACCTATCCCGGCCGCGGCATCGTTCTCGGCCGCACGGCGGACGGCAGGGAGGCGGTGGCCGCGTATTTTATCATGGGACGCAGCGAGAACTCCAGAAACCGTGTGTTCGTGGAAGAGGGCGACGGGATCCGCACGGAAGCCTTTGATCCTTCGAAGATGGTCGATCCGAGCCTGATCATCTATGCTCCGGTCCGCGTCCTCGGCAACAAAACGATTGTGACCAATGGCGATCAGACGGACACGATCTATGAGGGGATGGATGCCCAGAAGACCTTCGAGATGTCGCTCCGCAGCCGCCGCTACGAACCGGATGCGCCGAACTACACGCCGCGCATTTCCGGGATCATCCATCAGGAGAAGGGCGATTTCAACTACGCGCTCTCCATCTTAAAGAGTGCCGACGGCAACCCGGACAGCGACGAACGCTTCACCTTCACCTATTCCCCGGCGCTCCCCGGCCGCGGCCACTTTATCAGCACCTACGTGGATGACGGAAATCCGATCCCGAGCTTTGAGGGAACCCCGGTTCCCGTCGCCATCGAGGGTGATATCGATGAATTTACGGAAAATGTCTGGCAGAGCCTTAACGAGGCGAACAAGGTTTCTCTCTTCGTCCGCTACATTAATCTCGAGGACGGAAGCTGGCGCACCAGGATCGTCAATAAAAACCGGAAATAAAAGCCCTGTCCCTTTGAGGCCGAAAGGCCGAAGAATCCCGCAAACGCGGGGGCGTCAATAACAGGTTTCTGGTCACACGGTGACCAGAAACGAAGGCGTTTTGCAATGAAATCGCCCTGCGGGCGATGGCAAAACGCAGGTCAGCGACAAACTATAATTTTAAAAAGGAGCGCGGAAATAAGGCCGCCGAAGATCACGATCTCGGCCGTCACGCGCCCGTTCAGAATTCGTCATAATGAACGCAGAATCTCACCTGAGGTTCCCGGACCAAATACAGAAAGGATCAGGAAAGCATGAAAGATCTTGCCTTAAAATACGGCTGCAACCCGAACCAGAAGCCCTCTCGAATCTTTGTCAACGACGGCCGCGACCTTCCGATCGAAGTCCTCTCGGGCCGTCCCGGCTATATCAACTTCATGGATGCTTTAAACGGCTGGCAGCTCGTCCGTGACCTTAAGGCGGCGACGGGCCTTCCGGCGGCGACCTCCTTTAAGCATGTTTCCCCGGCCGGCGCGGCGGTCGGCCTTCCGCTTGGTGAAGTCCTTCGGAAGATTTATTTTGTGGATCCGGAAGAGGAGCTCTCGCCCCTCGCCTGCGCGTATGCCCGCGCCCGCGGCGCCGACCGCATGAGCTCCTTCGGCGATTTCATTTCCCTCTCGGATGTCTGCGACGCCCCGACGGCCCGCCTCATCAAGAAGGAGGTTTCCGACGGCGTGATCGCGCCGGGCTATACGGACGAGGCGCTGGAGATTCTCAGGACCAAGAAGAACGGCAATTACAACATTATTCAGATCGACCCGGACTATGCCCCGCAGCCGATCGAGCACAAGGATGTCTTCGGCATCACCTTTGAGCAGGGCCGGAACGAGCTCGTGATCAACGACGAGCTTCTGGCCAATGTCGTGACGAAGAATAAGGAGATTCCGCAGGATGCCCGGCGCGATCTGATCATTTCCCTGATCACGCTGAAATACACCCAGTCCAATTCCGTCTGCTACGCCTTCGACGGCCAGGCGATCGGCATCGGCGCCGGCCAGCAGTCCCGCGTACACTGCGTGCGGCTCGCCGGCCAGAAAGCCGACAACTGGCTCCTCCGTCAGTGCCCGAAGGTTCTGGAGCTTCCGTTTGTCGACGGGATCCGCAGGGCGGACCGCGACAACGCCATCGACGTCTACATCGGCGACGAGTATATGGACGTTCTCGCGGACGGCGCGTGGCAGAAGCTCTTCAAGACCCGCCCGGATGTCTTCACGGCGGAGGAAAAGCGCGCGTGGCTGGACAGGGCGGAAAACATCTCCCTCGGCTCCGACGCGTTCTTCCCCTTCTCCGACAACATCGAGCGGGCGAAAAAGAGCGGCGTGCGCTACGTCGCCGAGCCCGGCGGCTCCGTCCGCGACGACGCGGTCATTGAGTGCTGCGATAAATACGGCATGGCCATGGCCTTCACCGGCATCCGCCTGTTCCACCATTAAGAAATAATCAGTGGACAATGTCAGAATTATTATCACCCCCGCGCCAGGCAGCAAGAGTCTGGCGCAGGGGTGACTTTTATCGATGTTACTGCTTTCACGCGAAACCATTGTGAAACAGGCTTGTCATTTGAGCGAAGGATCTTGTCTAAACTACACCAATGTGTCTGATTTTGACGAGATTCTTCGGCCTG
>CACZBB010000190.1 GCA_902779245.1 uncultured Lachnospiraceae bacterium
GTGAAAACTTGAATCGGATCCTTCCGTGAGGGGCGGGGGAGCGACACTTGGAAGGATCGGAAGAGCAAATAAGTAAGCTTGATCCTTCCGTGAAGCTTGCGGGGGCTAGTCCGGAAGGACGGAAGGCGTATAAAGCTTGCGGGGGCTGGCCCGGAAGGACGGAAAGCGTGAAAACTTGAATCGGATCCTTCCGTAAGGGGGACAGAGTCGTGGCGGCGGCTTTAGTCTGGACCTATGGAAGCTTCACTTGTCTGACAGGAAGGTCGTGACGGTGAAGCCAGTTTCCGCTGGGTTAACTTCAACAAAGATCGCTCCATGAACGTCCGTGCGGTAAACCCTCGTGCCGGCAGCCTCAAGGCGGGCGAGAAGCTCCTTGTGCGGATGCCCATAGCTGTTGTTCCTCCCGCAGGAGAGAACAGCGACTTTCGGGGAAGCCAGCGAAAGAAGCTCCGCCGGTGTGGAATACTTTGATCCGTGATGGGCAACCTTGAGAACATCCAGGCGATGAACATCAAAAACACCGGACGCCCCTTCCGGCGATCCATAAAGCGGTGTTGTCGGAGGAGCCGGAGAAAAGGCCTTCTCAAGCCTGTTCAGAAGACATTTTTCACCTTCGCCCTGAACATCTCCGGTCAGGAGGGCATCAAACGAGCCATAATGAACACCGAGAACAATGCACTGGGCATTTTCATCAAGCGGTGAGGTTTCGGCCGAAAGGTCCGGCCCGAGAATATCCAGGCGCGCCTTCCCGATTTCAATAAAATCGCCGGCAGAAACATAAAGAACACGGGTGCCCGACGCGCGGGCGAGAGCCTCAAGATCCTTTAGCGCGTCGCTCCCATCCTTTGTTTTGGGGAGAAGAAGCGTTCCCACAGAAAAATTCGTCAAATGATCGCGCACGTCCTCCAGAATCTCCCGGATGCCGCTGATATGGTCGGAGTCCGCGTGCGTCGCCGCGATGTAGTCGAGATGCGCAGCGCCGGAATAGGCGAAAAAGGGTTCGAGCCGGTTTTTGCCCACGCCGTACAAGGAGCTGGATCCGCCGTCTACGAGAACCTTGCCCTCGGGAAAATCAAGGAATATACCGTCCCCCTGCCCGACATCAAGAAAGGAGAGAACAAGATTCCCCTCCGGACGGAAGATCAATGCCGTGATCAGAAGGAAAGACGCGACGGAAAAACCGAGGAAAAACCGGAGAGGAAATCTTTTGAGACGAATACCCGCGGCGGCTGCCAAAGCTCTCCCGGAGCGAAAAGCGCCGACATCCGACCGGCCAGCCCGGAATCTCCGGAAACGGCATTTAACGATACAGACCGAAAAGATGACGGAAAGGCAGAGGGCGAGCCCGAGGATGAAGTCCGTTTTTCGCAGAAAGAAAATGCCAAAGAGCAGCGGCAGGGCCAGGAGGAGCGCGTATTTACGGTAGGTCCGGCGCCAGATTTTCAGAAAATAGAGAAACACGGCGAGAAACAGAACGTAAAGGCATAACTGCCAGACACAGGGACGGCCGAGCGGAAGGCTTGCGAAGGGAAGCGTCTGCGTGAGCTTCAGGAGCTGTTCGACCCGTTCGAGAAGCCAGACAGCCGGCGCTGTGAGGATTTGTATGGGGAGCGAACCGGGGACGGCCAGCCCGAGAACGCCAAGGAGGCACGAGCCGAGAAGCCCGAAAAGGCCAAAGCCCAGAACAAAGGGCATCAGCGGGACGACGAGGAGGTTGACGAAAACGCCGTAGAGCGGCAGGGAAAAATAGTGCCAGAGCGTAAAAGGCACGGTGATCAGGTAGAGGATGAGACCTGAAAAAAATCTTCCGTGGCCGGGAAAGGCCGCCAGAGCCAGCACGGCCGTAAAGCTCAGCTGAAAGCCCGCATAAAAAAGATAAAGGGGATTTTCAAGAAGAAGGAGAATGGCCGCGACGGCAAGGGCTGTCGGTACGTCGTAAACGCGGAAGGCAGCCTTTGAAAGCAGATAGAGCAGAAACATGATCAAGGCTCGGAGCGTCGCGACCGAGTCGCCGGTGAGGATGGCGTAAGCGATGAGGAAAAGAGCCGCGAGGAGACCGGACGCGCGGAGCGGCAGGCGGAGCTTTCGAAGAAGCTGATAAAAGCCAACGCCCAGAAGCGTGATGTGAAGACCGGAAATCGCCAGAATGTGGGAAACCCCGCCGAGACGATAAAGCTCCCGGGACTCATCGGAGAGCAGGGATTTGTCGCCCGTGATCATCGCCGCCAGAACCCCGGCGGCATTTTCCGGGAAGAATTCCCGGATGCGGTCCGTCATGGATTGTCCAAGAAGGGCCAGGGCTTCGCGGATTTCCTCGAGGAAAATCACGGGAAAGGGGCTGTTGGAAGGGCTTGCGGAGAGAATGAGGGCTTTTTTCAGATGCCAATGGATGCCCTGGAGGCTTAAGTAGAATTTCTGATCGAACTGACCGGGGTTGGTCGGAGCCTCCGTCGCCGTCAGCGAGCCGGAGACGAGGAGCCGGGCGCCGACGGCAAAATGAGGGCTACCGCCAAGGGAAATCCGGATGCCGCCGAGGGGCAGGCTCTCTCCCTCGGGACGGGTGAGCCAGGTATCTTCAAGGATGAGATCGGTGTTTTTCCCCTGTGTCTTGCAGGAACGGACCCGGCCGGCCACGCGGACGGCGCCCGCATCCTTGCAAAAAGCTTCCGCTGCCTCCGCACCCTTGGGCGGGGAAGAAAAGGAAGCTCCAAAGAGATTGGCTATGCATAAAATGAAAATAAAAAGAAGACACAGGAGGCAGAGAGGTCGTCGGCGCATATTGCCTCCATTTGGTTGGAAAAATGGGATTGTTCTTGTTCAAGTGGGCTGTTTTCATGGACCCGCAGCCGGACAGCGAGTGTCCGGCTCGGATGTGAACAGGGATAAGGGATTTTGTTACAGGTTTTCCTCAGGGCGCGAAAAAACGGGAGGAGTTCCGTTATTCTTCAAGGAGCTCCATGTTCGCCGTGAAGGGCTGGTTTAAGGGCAGGACGCCGCGGAAGAGCACGTCGCTCTCGCCGGCGATGGAAAACTGAACGGCGGTGACGCCGCAGTTCTCGATCAGCGTGTTGACGATGGAATAGATCGTGAGTGTCGGGTCGATGCCGGGCACCTCCGTGTCAAATTGCGGGCTGAGGTTCACATAGCAGGTGCCCTCCGAGGTCGCGACGGAGAGGATCTGCGTTCCCGTCGGCACGGTGGCAAAGTTGCCCTGCACCTTCGGTCCCCGAAGGACGCGCTCGACCACCGCCCATTCCAGCGGCTGTGAGCTCGTGTAGTAGATCAGCCGGCTCTCGCGGCGCAGACGCTGCCCGTCCTCGGAGGCGAAGAAGAGACTGATCGTGGCGCTGCGATAGTTGCTGATCTCACGGCCGGAATTCTCGATAAAGGTTTCCGCCGTCATGCTGCCGATCTTCCGTTCCCGGGAATCGGTGAGGGGCTCGCCCTCCACCGAGAAGGAAACCTTTTGCACACCGTCAAGCTGTACGAGCGTGCGCACGATGCCGGCGCGGGCAAGAACCTCCCGCGGGCGAGGAAGATCCGCGTAGGCCTTTCCGAAATTGACATTCAGCGACTGATCCTCCAGAGAATAGGAAAGAATCTTTACCGCGGGCGGAAGAAGGCGCAGATGATTCTCGTTGGTCGTCTGCTCCCGAAAGATGAGAAGAATCTCTTCGATCATATCCTTCGTGGTGACGGAACGGAGTGTCAGCGCTTCCTTCTCAAGACTTTCGCCTTCGGAATCGAGACAATAGATGACATAGCCCTCGGGGAGAGCGTCCTTCCCGTCCCGGCCGCAGGCGGCAAGGATCAGGGACAAAAAGGCAAACACAAAGAGGAGGAACGCCCGGTCCCCCGAAAACAAAAGCTTTTTCAGCACATGAGATCCTTTGTCGTTGGTGTTCATAAAGCCTCAAGCAAATCCTGTTGTACGGGCGGACGGCCCTCGAAGGCTTCGTTTCTGGTCACACGGTGACCAGAAACGAAGGCGTTTTGCAATGAAATCGCCCTGCGGGCGATGGCACGCCTCAGTGTACAGAAAACAGTCCGGTGGAC
>CACZBB010000191.1 GCA_902779245.1 uncultured Lachnospiraceae bacterium
AAGCACAGAAAGGCCGGCGCGAGGAAGGCGATCGCCAGGGCGATGCGGCCGTAGGCGATGCTCGTGCTGCCGCCGATGGCGTTCGCGCCGGTGGTCAGCATGGGGATAAAGATGCTGGCCGCCGTGCCGCCGATGCCGGCGAAGAGCGTCGTGCGCGCGGTGAAGGTGTTGCGCGCGTCGCCGTCCGAGCTCAGGGCCGGGATCATGCCCCAATAAGAGATATCGCCCATCGTGTAGGTGATGCTGTAGAGGAAGTAGATCACACCGAAGAACCAGACGAAACTCCAGCCCTGCAGCTTCGTATTGAAGGCGGCGTAGATCACCGCCGAGGTCGAGAACATGCCGATGAGGATCCAGGGCTTGAACTTGCCCCACTTCGTGCGCGTGCGCTCGATGATGTTGCCCATGATCGGGTCGTTGAGGGCGTCGAAGATACGCGCGCCGACCATGATGGCCGTGATGGCGGAAAGCTGCGCCGCCGTCAGCGAGCGCGTGAAAAGCACGAAGGTCAGCAGGAAATTGGTGACAAGAGAATAGACCATGTCGCGCCCCACGGTGCCGAGGGGGAACATGATCAGGTTTCTGCGGTTGGTCTTTTCATCCATGATGAGGCTCATCTCCCGTTTTTCGGATATCGATACTTTACCATTTCCAACCGAAAAGTGCAAGCGGCGGGAGCGATGAACGCTCCCGCCGCAGGTCTTTTCGATTTATTCCCCTATGTCGCCGCGCACGACCTTGCCGATGTTCCACACATGGGCCGCCTTGCGCGCGGCCTCGGCCCGCTCTGCCTGCGTCCTGTATTCCGCGTGCGCGGTCTGTGCGCCGCAGTCCATGCACATCACATACCAGCACCAGCCGTTCTCTTCTTCCAGCAGTCCCGCGCCGCCGCAGAAGGGGCAGTCCTGCAGCTCCAGCTCGTCGCGAATATCCATTTCTTACCCTCCGTTCCGTTTTCCTGGAAGGATTATACCACAGCTCCCGCAAAAGGAAAACAAAAAGATTGGGCCGGCGCCCTGTCTTTTTGTCCTGTCTCATTCCTCCGCAGCTCGCCCGGACACGATGATCTCGCGGATCGCAAAAGCCTTGCCGCCCGCCGCGATCCGGGTCACGGGTTTCAATAAGTGCGGTCTCTGTGAGATCTTGAGCTTCTTAACGGTCGCACTTGGTTTGACAATTCTCTCTTACCAGCGCTCATCCGCGAAAAAGAAGCCGCGCTCGTTTTCCTCCGTCGGGATGCGCCGTGCATCGACGCTCTCGATGCGGATATAGCTGCCGCGCTCGATGGCCGCGAGCACACTTTCGATCTGTTCCTCGGTCCCCTGCAGCTCCATCGTGACGGTGCCGCCGAGATCGTTGCGCACCCAGCCGGTCGCGCCGAAGGCTTCGGCCGCGCGGCGCGCCCGCCAGCGGAAGCCCACGCCCTGCACGAGGCCGGAGAAAACGAAATGCTTTCGCACGGTGCCGTCCGTCATAGGCGCGCCTCCAGAAAGCGGAAGACGCGCGCGTTGAAGTCCTTCTCCTCCTCATAGGCGGCGTGGCCGAGAGCCGGATACAAATACAGCTCGCTGCCTGCGATCGCCCTGTGCAGTTCCCTTGAGGCCGCCGCCCCCACGATCTTGTCCTCCTCGCCGCCGAGGATCAGCGTCGGGCAGGCGATCGCCCCGAGTTCATCGCGCCCATCGAAAGCGAGGATGGCGCGGGCGTTGGCCAGGAATCGCTCATAGCTCTTCGGCCTCCCGACGCCGCCGAGGAGCGGATAGAGCTTTCGGTACTTTCGGAGGTAGGCTTCAGAATAGCTGTTCTCCGCCGTATCGATCATCAGCTTCTGATGCTCGCCCTTTTCGGCCAGTGCGATCCAGTTTTCCACACGTTCGCGGATGATGTCGTTCACGCAGGGCGCCGTCACGGCGAGGACCAGCTTGTCGACGAGTTCGGGATGCTCCGCGGCGAGGAGCTGGGCGATCATGCCGCCCTGCGATACACCCAGCACGGACGTTTTTTCGATTCCGAGCGCACGCAGGGCCGCCGCCTGGTCCGCGGCCATGTCGCGGATCGTGACGCCCTGCGGCAGCGGCTCACGGCGGCTGAACATCCAAACGGTATACGTCTCAAAGAAGAGCCTGTAGGGCGGCGCGAGCAGCAGGGCTTTCCCCTTTACGCTTGCCAGACCGTCCGAAAGGCCGGGGAGGATGATCAGGTTTTTGCCGCCGCGTCCGAAGTGCACACAGTCCATCCGCGCGCCGTCGAGCGCCGCGCTCTCTTCCTTTGTATTCCACAGCATTGTCTTCTCGCCTTCCTTCTCGTTCGCGCTTGACGAAAGCGCCGTCTTCTGATACAGCCTCTTTTAGATTGTCCTTGGAAAGTGTAGGCTGATTGCCCTTCGCGTCTTCATCTGTCTCAGGATTCAGGCTTACGGCACCCAGTCCGGGAAGAGTATAGTCACACTTGTAGGTCAGAGTCAGCGGACCATAAACAATATCATCCTTTACGAAATATAGTTTTGTACATGTAAAGGTATCATCGTCCTCGTGTTCTTCCAACGTGATTTTATCTTCGTCACTAAATCCCGTCTCTTTATAAAAGACGCCGTTCTTCTCGGGCAGCTTATGGTCTTCTCCATAATTGGTATTGATCCAGCCATCCTTGACACTGTTCTCCGGGAAGCGAATCTGAACCGGATCCTCATCTGTCAACTTCAGATCAAAATAAAGCCCTTCGCCATCCGTTTTCAGGGCATCCTTATCTGTGAAATCCAACTCTTTCTGAACAATGTCCGCAGGAGTAATCTTACCGCCGATTTTCAGGTTGGAATCATCGTTGATATAATAGAAATCTTTATCAAACTTAAAGTTATCCTTGGAGATATTATCAATTTCTACATCTGTTTTTTGGGCGCTTTCGGGAAGAGCGCTTTTATATTTCCAGCCATCTGATTTGATTGAAAGAGTCAGTTCGACTCCATCAGGTTTGCCTTCTACTGTAAAGTAATTTGTTACATCAATGCCTTCCGGAAGATCTGTGGTACCATCGCTTTTCTTCTCAATGAAAAGCTCCTCATTTTTGTCATTGCGTTTGACCTTAATCGTCAGGCCTTTCTGTACGGTATATTTGACATCGGCATTTTTGCTTTTTGTCCCATCCTCAGAGGTATATGTGACCTTAAATGTATATTCTCCAACCGTACCTGTCGGGAGCGTGCATTTACTATCTTTGATTTTCAAATCAACTGCGGAGCCAGGATTGCTCTCTCCTGCTGTGATGGTATAAGAACCCTTCGCTTTCTGATTCGAAACAGTCAAAACCAGATTAGAACCCATTTCAACTTTGCCGGAATCACTGCAGCTGAGTGTGGGGGACACTTCTACCAGTTCAGGCTCTTCTTCCTCTTGCTCCGGATCAGTGGCAGGATTACCTTCAGAAGTTCCTGTAGCGCTTCCCTCGGAAGTTCCCGTACCGCTTCCCTCGGAAGTTCCTGTGCCGCTTCCCTCGGAAGTTCCTGTGCCGCTTCCCTCAGAGGTTCCCGTGCCGCTTGATCCTTCATTGACGTTGGAATCCGTATCCTCATTTTCCGGGGATTTCTCTTTATTGTCATTGGAACCGGTGTTTTCGTCATTCCCGCTTGTATCATTGTTGTCATTTTCTGTAGGTGTATTGTTCCCTGAATCAGCCTCTCCATCCTGACCGACTTCTGAAGCAATCGCCGTCAGTCCATTATCTACAGGCATGGCTGTGACTACGACGGCTGTTACAGCAAGCATGGCGATCCATCGATAGATAGAATTGAATTTCTTTTTCATACTATGCTCCCTTACAAATATACTGCAGCTGCTCTATATAAAACGCTGATCCATTACAGAATTCTTTCCTCTGTATGAATAACAAGTGTGTTCTCCGTTACATTAAAGACAAACCCTGCCGGAAGAGGTATTGACTGCTGCTCCTGTTGTTTCAAATAGGTAGTAGCCCCCGGATCCGGTTCAACAAGCGGCGCTGTCTCCAGTAAAATTTCATCTGAAGAAGGCTGATTTGACGGTTC
>CACZBB010000192.1 GCA_902779245.1 uncultured Lachnospiraceae bacterium
CTGGAAGGGAACCATCGATCCTGCCGCCTATTCTTCTAATTATTCTGAATACAAACGCGTAGAATTTGCTGACTATGAATATAAAGATGGCAAGAATATCCTCACAATAAAAAAGAACCTTTCATAAATTAAAACTAAATAAGGAAGGATGATCGCATGAGCCGGAATAATAATTTGAAAATCACGGTGACCAAAGAAGGAACGGAATATACATTTTTTCTGGAAGGGAGACTGGATACGCTGACATCCCTTGACCTTGAGGATCAGGTCGATGAGGTGCTGGCTGACGCGGAGAAGATATTGTTTGACCTTGGCAAGCTCGACTATATTTCCAGCGCCGGGCTTCGCGTCCTGCTCTGCGTGGCACAGGAAATGGAAGATAAGGGGGAAATGGCCGTCCGGAATCTGACGCCGGTTGTGCGGGAGATTTTTGATATTACAGGATTCAGCGAGGCGTTCAAGATCGAATAAAGTCTGGGAGGCAGAAAGTATGTTGTGCAAATATCCCCCGATGGGGTGGAACAGCTGGGACTGCTACGGGACGGCCGTCACGGAGGCGGTTGTGCGCAAAAACGCGGAGTATATGGCGGAGCATCTGAAGGCTTGCGGCTGGGAGTATATCGTTGTGGACATTCAATGGTACCAGCCCTCCGCCCTGGATCATAATTACGAGCCTTTTTCCGAGGTCGTCCTGGACGGTTTTGGCCGGCATCTGCCGGCGGAGAATCGCTTCCCGAGCGCCGCGGGCGGGGCGGGCTTTGGGCCGCTGGCGGACGATATTCACAACCTGGGGCTGAAATTCGGCATTCACATCATGCGCGGAATCCCCCGGATGGCGGCGCACCGGCATCTGCCGATCGAGGGGAGCGAATATACCTGCGCGCAGGCGGCGGATCCCAATTCAATCTGCGCCTGGAACCCGGATATGTACGGCGCGAGGCAGGATCACCCGGCCGCGCAGGCCTACTACGACAGCATCTTCCGGCTCTACGCCTCGTGGGGCGTCGATTTTGTCAAATGCGACGACATCGCGAGGGAGTATCCGCACTGCCGGCGGGAGATCGAGCTGATCTCCACGGCCTGCCGCAGAGCCGGGAGAGACATCGTGCTCAGCCTTTCCCCCGGCCCGGCCCCGCTCGCCGAGGCGGAGCATTTGAAAAAATGGGCGAATATGTGGCGGATGACGGATGATTTCTGGGACGACTGGTCGCTGCTTAAAGGGATGTTCGAGCGGGCCGAAAAGTGGTGCGTCCATTCCGGGCCGGGGCACTGGCCGGACGCGGACATGCTTCCCCTCGGCGCGCTCCGCCTGTGCGGGGCGGAGACGGAGGCCGGGCGCTGGACGCGCTTTACCCCTGACGAACAGCGGACCCTGATGACGCTCTGGTGCATGCTGCGCTCGCCGCTCATCATGGGCGGGGATCTGACGAAGTGCGACGCGCCCACCTTGTCCCTGCTGACAAATGCCGAAATCCTGAACATAGAGCGGGAGAGCTTCTGCGCCCATCCTCTGCGCACCAATGAAAATGAGGCGGCCTGGATCGCCCCGCGAAAGGACGGGCGGGGACTCTACGCGGCGGTGTTCAACCTCTCGGACGAGGAGAGGACCGTGGAGATCACGCCGGAGGCGCTTGAGGCTCCCGTGACCCGCGCCGCGGAGCTTTGGACGGGCGCGCGGACCACGCGTCTGTCCGCGGAGCTAAAGCCCCATGCCTGCGCGGTATGGCTGGCGGAATGCCGTTCGGCAATAGATTATAATTGATACCTTAAAGGCGGGCACTTTCTTTATATAGGGAAAGCAAGTGTCCGGCGCAGGCGAAAATAAAAGAACCGCGTGAGACGACCCGTGAAGCTATGGAGACAAGTATATGAAAAACGCAAGAATCATACTGGATAAGGATTATGTGATCGGCAGGATCGACCCGCGCATCTACGGGTCGTTTATCGAGCATCTGGGCCGCGCGGTGTACGGCGGGATCTACGAGCCGGGGCATCCGGCGGCCGATGAGCAGGGCTTTCGAAAGGACGTGCTGGAGATGGTGCGGAGGCTTCAGGTGCCCGTCGTGCGCTATCCCGGCGGCAATTTTGTCTCCGGCTTTAACTGGGAGGATTCGGTCGGCCCGGCAAAGAAGCGTCCGCGGCGTCTCGACCTCGCCTGGTTTACGACCGAGTCCAACGCCGTCGGGCTGCATGAATTTGCCGACTGGGCGAAAAAGGCAGGCTCGGAGGTCATGTACGCCATCAATCTGGGCACGCGCGGCCCGGAGAACGCCCGGGACATCGTGGAGTATGCCAATCATCCGGCCGGCAGCAAATACAGCGACCTTCGCAGGGCCAACGGCGCGAAGGATCCTCTGAACATTAAGCTCTGGTGCCTCGGCAACGAGATGGACGGACCCTGGCAGATGGGCCATAAGACAGCCTGTGAATATGGAAGAATTGCCAATGAGGCCGCCAAGATGATGAAGTGGGTGGATCCCTCCATCGAGCTGGTGGCCTGCGGTTCCTCCGGCTCGGACATGCCGACCTTCGGGGACTGGGAATATACGATGCTGAATGAATGCTACGACAATATCGACTACGTATCCCTGCACCGCTATTACGGGAATCCCACGGGCGATACCCCGGGCTTTCTGGCCAGGTCGATGGACCTCGATGATTTCATCCGCACCGTCATCGCCATCTGCGACGCGGTGAAGGGCAAAAAGCACGCAAAGAAGCAGATCAACCTGTCCTTTGACGAGTGGAACGTCTGGTACCATTCCAGAGAGCAGGATGAGGAGATCTGGAAGCGGGAAAAATGGGGACCGGCGCTGCCGCTTTTGGAGGATGTTTATAATTTTGAGGACGCGCTGCTGGCCGGATCCATGCTGCTCACCTTCCTCCGAAACGCGGACCGGGTGAAGATCGCCTGCCTCGCGCAGCTGGTCAATGTCATCGCCCCGATCATGACCCGAAGCGGCGGGGGCTGCTGGGCCCAGACCATCTACTGGCCGTTCCTTCACACGTCGAAGTACGGACGCGGCACGGCGCTGAGGGCTCTGGTGAATTCGCCGGTCTACGACTGCGCGGATTACGAAAATGTACCGCTGATCGACGCCGCGGCGACGATGGACGACGACGGAGACGTGACCGTATTCTGCGTGAACCGGGACCTGGCCGAGGACTTCTGCCTGGAGATCGATCTGCGGGCTTTCGGGGAGCCGGCGCTCCGGGAGCACATCCTGCTGCACAGCGACGACGTGAAGGCCGTGAACACCGAGAGCGACCCGGAAAATGTCTTCCCCTCTGCCGGCCCGGGCGGGACGGTTGAAGGCGGGAGGGCGCGGATCCGCATCCCGGCACTGAGCTGGAACGTGCTGCGGTTTTCGGGGCCGGCCAAATAAGAAGCGGCTCAGCCGCCGGTAGATTCGCAGTGCCCCTCCACGATTCTAAGGCATTGGCCGGCGCTTACGAGATCCTGTACGACACGGATGATCTGCTCTTCGGTGAAGGCTTCCACGGCAATACCGCGGCCAACCTCGTTGTTATACAGATCCATTTCCCTGTCAACGCCTTCCGAATAAGCTTCGTGGGCATTGGCCCATTCCCTTGCCGCGTCCGCTCCGACGGATTTTTTCATCAAGGCGTTCCATAAACAGTGCCGAAACGCGTCGGCATTATCCTGAAAGCCGTTAGAACCGTAGAGCCGGACCGTTGCTTCCTCGGCCCTGGACGCGGCGAGATAAACCCGGAACGCCTGAATCGGATGCCGGATGGCCAACTTTCTTTCAATGTCGTTCAGAGTATCCTTGAAATTGGCAAAACGGATGTTTTGGACAGAATCGGGATCTTCGATGGTCTCACCTTCGTCCGGGGCGGCGGTAACCGCCCCCGACGAACTGACCTCGCCGGGAGAGACCGAGGCTGTCATGAGAAGACAGCAGAGAAGGCTGAAAAAAAGAATCTTCGACATTTTTTATCCTGTCGCTCCTTTCCGGTGGTTATGCTTCCGGAGTACTTGAATATGGATATGCCGTTCATC
>CACZBB010000193.1 GCA_902779245.1 uncultured Lachnospiraceae bacterium
GCGATGGCATGTGAAAACCACAGAACTCGGTTCCGTCAAAGCCCGCGTGCAGGCGGCCGCCTACACGAAATACATCTCCTATACCATCCTGAACTCCCGAGGAGAAACTGTCTGGAGCTCGACACCCCGCAGCCGCTCCGCCAGCGGAAAAAGCCGCATTGACGAGCCCGTCCGGCTTTCCAAAGGCACCTACTACTTCTTGGCCCGGAAGGTCGGTGACAATACCGGACGCTATCTTTTCCGGATATCTTAATTGAGGTAAAAACCATGTTGAAAGAGACTTTTGAAGATGCAGAATTAGAAATTGTTCGCTTTGAAATCACCGACATTCTGGTCACGTCGTGCACGAATTACCAGTCTGCCACCTGCTCCTGGGAGCTCCCGTACATTCCGAAAAAACCGTGAAAACCGGGAGTCAGCATATAAAGCATATAAAGAGATCGTTTCTGGTCACACGGTGACCAGAAACGAAGGCGTTTTGGCTGATTTATGTCACTGGCCCGTGCCAAACAACAAGTGTTTGGCACGGGAGTGACTTGTAACAAGAGATCAATCGTATCAAATATATTTGTCTTGTCTAACCGTGGCTTCTATGTTAAAATTGCAAAAGAAATCGCATCACGAGCGCGGTTTTTTGTCGCATTTGTTATTCTATGTGAACAGGGGTTCTTCGCCCCGACACCATTCCAGAAGAGAAGGAGTAGAACAATGGCAAAGTGGGTATGTTCTGTATGTGGTTATGTGTATGAAGGCGACCAGGCGCCCGAAAAGTGCCCGGTCTGCAAAGCCCCGGCATCGAAGTTCCTGAAGCAGGACGCCGAAATGGTCTGGGCCGCCGAGCATGTGGTCGGCGTCGCGCAGGGTGCTCCCGAGGATATTCTTGAGGATCTTCGCGCCAACTTCAACGGTGAATGCTCGGAAGTGGGCATGTATCTTGCCATGAGCCGCGTGGCCTTCCGCGAAGGCTATCCGGAAATCGGCGAATACTGGAAAACCGCCGCTTTTGAGGAAGCCGAGCATGCCGCGAAATTCGCCGAACTTCTGGGTGAGGTCCTCACCGACTCCACCAAAAAGAACCTTGAGATGCGCGTAGAGGCTGAAAATGGCGCGACCGCCGGCAAGACCGACCTTGCCAAGAGAGCCAAAGCCCTCAATCTCGACGCGATCCATGACACCGTCCATGAGATGGCCCGCGACGAAGCCCGCCACGGCAAGGCTTTCGCCGGTCTTCTGAAGAGATACTTCGGCTGAAGACTTATCTAATGATTTCAGCTTTAGCGGATAAGGAATCGTTAGAATTTATAAGTATATTTTTTCGGCTCTGTATGCCCCTACGTACTATCTGATATAAAAATATTATCTTTAAGGTAACATTTGTTCACGACCTGTTCACATTCTTTTGTTAGCATAAAGATGTGCTGAAGCATAGCAGCACTCACTTTTTCTAGCCGGCGTGAGTCGGCGAACCCGGGAAGGCCGCACCCCCTCATAGCGGCCTTCTTTTTTTGTCTATTTTTTACCGGTCATTCCCGGTTCCTCCTCCCCGTTCTCCCATTTGCCGATCTTCCGGAAATACTCGCGCACCCGGTTTTCGTAGCCGAGCTCTGTCGGCCGGTAAAACCGCATTTCCCGGATCTCATCGGGAAGATACTGCTGCCGTACATAATGATTCGGAAAGTCATGGGCGTATTTATAGCCGACAGCCTTCGCCTCGTCGCCCTCGCCATTGGCGTGTATGTTCATGAGGTGTCCCGGAACGGAGGTCCGCACCTTATCGACCACGGAAAGCGCCTGATCCACCGCCAGGTAGGAGGCGTTGCTTTTGGGCGCGGTCGCCACGTAAACCGCCGCTTCCGCGAGGGGGATCCGCGCCTCCGGCAGCCCCACCCGCTCGACGATCAGCGAGGCCGCCGCCGCGACGCAGATCGCGTTGGGATCCGCCATGCCCACGTCCTCGGACGCGCAGATCATGATGCGCCGGGCGATGAACTTGATATCCTCGCCCGCCCGCAGCATCTTCGCGAGATAAAAGACCGCGGCGTCCGGGTCCGAGCCGCGCATGCTCTTGATGAACGCGGAGATCGTGTCATAATGCTGGTCTCCTTCTTTATCATAGCGGACCGCCCGCCGCTGGATGCAGTCCGCCGCTGTCTCAACGTCGACGAGGATCTCCCCGCCGGGTCCCGGCTCCGTGGTCATCACCGCGAGCTCCAGGGCGTTGAGGGCCGTCCGCGCGTCCCCGGAAGCCGCGTCCGCGAGAAAATCCCGGGCCTTAGGCAAAAGCTTTGCGCGCATCGCGCCAAGGCCTCTCTCCCGGTCCGCCATCGCGCGATCCAGAAGCGCCGCGATATCCTCCTTTTCCAGCGGATGCAGCTCAAAGATCGTTGAGCGTGAGAGCAAAGCGGAATTCACCTCAAAATACGGATTCTCCGTCGTCGCGCCGATCAGGATCACTGTCCCGTCCTCGACATACGGCAGCAGATAGTCCTGCTGGGCTTTGTTAAAGCGGTGAATCTCATCAATAAACAGAATGGTCCGGCGGCCGAAGCCGCCGAGAGCCTGCTTCGCCTCCTCAACGACCGTCTCCATATCCTTTTTTCCCGACGTCGTCGCGTTGATCTGGCGGAAATTCGCATGGGTCGTATTCGCGATGACGCGGGCCAGGGAGGTCTTGCCCGTGCCCGGCGGCCCGTAGAAAATGACCGAGGAGAGCCGGTCCGCTCGGATGGCCCGGTAAAGCAGCTTTCCTTTTCCGATAATGTGCTGCTGGCCCACGACCTCCTCCAGCGTCTGCGGGCGCAGACGGCTCGCCAGCGGTGACTCCTCCCGGAGGCTCTTTTCCTTCATAAAATCAAACAGATCCATCCTTATCCTCCAAATGCCGGTTCCATCTCTCGCCGCGGGCCGAAGGCGCTTTGCCGCAGAGCTCTTCCCCGGACCGGGCTCCGGCCCCGGCGACGGTGAGCTTCGAAAAAAACCGGCACACAGCGTTCTTCTGTGTGCCGGTTTTAGATTGGTTAATTACGCCAGTTTCGCCTTGGCAAGCTCGGCGAGGGAAGCGAACCCTTCCGCGTCGTTGACAGCCAGATCCGCGAGGATCTTGCGGTTCATCTCGATGCCGGCAAGCTTCAGGCCGAACATGAAACGGCTGTAGGAAAGGCCGTTCATGCGGGCCGCCGCGTTGATCCGGACGATCCAGAGCTTACGGAAATCCCTCTTCTTCTGCTTGCGGCCGGCGAAGGAGCTGGCCAGCGCGCGCATAACAGACTGCTTGGCGATACGATACTGCTTGGAGCGGGCGCCATAATAACCCTTCGCCAGCTTCAGCACACGATTATGTCTCTTTTTGGCGTTAAGGCCGCCTTTAATTCTTGCCATTTCTTAATTCCTCCTCTATAAACGCTTGTCTATCTGACTACGTCTGTTTGGATGCCTTTAGCAAAACCGCCCGCCGCGCGGGCACATGCCCTCAGGCTCCATGATGATTCGACAGTTTTTACCAGCCAGCTTTATCCCTGCCGTTTACTGATACGGCAGAAGCTTCTTCATGACCTTGGCGTTCGTAGGATCGGTGATCGTCGCCTTGCGCAGATTCCTCTTGGTCTTCGCGCTCTTTTTGGTCAGAATGTGGCTCTTGAAAGCCTTCATTCTCTTAAGTTTTCCGGAACCCGTCACATGAAAGCGCTTGGCAGCGGCTCTCTTTGTCTTCATTTTCGGCATGATCTTATTCTCCTCTCTTTTCTCCTCGTCCGCGAAAGGCGGCCGGCCTGCTTTCGGAAGCGGAAGGCAGGGCAGGGTGTTAACGTGTGTCGCAGATCCTGCACAGCCGGGACTTGAGCGGCCGCGGCAGGCTCCTTTATTTTTTCTCCGTAAGGAACATGGTCATGAAGCGCCCCTCCATCTTCGGGGGCTTCTCGACCACGGCGACGTCCGAAAGCTGCGCGGCGAAATCGTCCATCATCGGGCGGCTGGCGGCCGTCCGGGTCATCTCGCGTCCGCGGAAGCGGATGCTGACCTTCACCTTGTTTCCTTTTTCCAGAAACTTTCGCGCTGCGGAAATCTTCGTGTTCAAATCGTTGGTATCAATGTTCGGAGACATGCGGATCTCTTTGATCTCAACGATTTTCTGTTTCTTGCGGGCTTCCTTCTCTTTTCGTACCTGTTCGTACTTGTATTTCCCATAGTCGATAATCTTACAGACCGGTGGGACAGCCTTCGGCGCAATCTTCACGAGGTCAAGCCCCGCCTCGTCCGCGATCTTCTGCGCCTCGTAAGCGGACATAATACCAGACCGGATCCCTGCACATTCCCGTGTGCCTGAGTATATGCTTTGATGAGTCTACCCGATGCTCAAAGGTTTGTCAACGGGGCAAATGAAAAAGACGGGCACAGGCCTCCCGTCCACACGCACAGAAATAAAGCTTCTGCTTTATTTTTGCCGATATGAACGCCCGGTCACAGACTGCATGCCGGGGTGAGAGCCAACCTCTGCTTGTTTTTCAGCGAGTGTTATTCTACCATGCACGGAACCCCGCGTCAAGTATTTTTTTGACAAATGTTGGGGTGGGGTATGGGATGTATGGGATGGCGGCGGCGTGCAGATCCAACTTTTTTCGCTCTGCTGAGCTCAAAAAGTTATCTGCACGCCGCCGCATGCCATACGCGGGGATTCTCGGATGGGCTGAGCGGAGGTACAGGGGAATATATTTATATCGTCGGGGGCGGTAGTTATTTTAAGATTTTTTTGTTACGGATAAAGAAAAAGCAGATGCCCAATTTTCATGGAAATCTGCTTAAGTCAATGACATTGGGTGTGAACAGTAACTCGTTTGCTTTACTACTCACAATTATCTCTCTAATTGAAGAATTTATTAGCCTCGGCCCAATACAGATAGAGCGCTTTTACTGTGTTGACGAGGTTTGCGTCGCTTGAAGACAGCGCATTGCGGCAGTAGGTCATCGGGCTGTAGACAACGCTGCCCTGTGCTCCTCCCGCCGTGATGTTCAGCGTGAAGCTGTCATGCAGCTCCCTGGCGGCGATGCCGCGGATACGCGCAATCTGATAGCTTCCGCTTGAAACGGTCTCGACCGTCTTGTCTCCTGCCAAGAAGGTGAGGGCCGTTTCGCTTGTGAAATAGAGCGAAACCGACGTTTCCGATTTCAGCGAGAGCGTCGCGCCCACATATTTCACACCTTCAGGCAAAGCAATCGCCGTCTGAGGCCCTGTGATCGTCACATCGCCGAGCGCCTTTTCTTCATCGGAAAGAATCTCGTTGGCAAGGTTGGCGGTATTTTTTTCTGTTACTCCTTGATCAGGTAAGTGATGAACAGGTTTCTCTTCCTGATCAATTGGCGTTTTCAGTTTTTGGTTGCAAAAATCGGGCTGCATGCTATACTTAAGGAAATCATACCGATCTTGTATTTCTATGGGGAGTATTGAATGAATAAAAAGAAAACTGCGCTTCTTCTTGGTTTGGTTTTTGGGTTTGCGCTTGCCGGCTGCGGGAAGCAGGGCGCGGGGAGTTCTTCCGCGCTTTCTCCGGCTTCTTCGGGCAGCCTTGAAGCATCCGCTTCTTCGGCTGTGAACCCGGATTCCGAAGCCGGCTCCGCCGGCGAAGCTTCCGGGGATCTTCCTCCCGAGGGAACGCCGGTGCCGAAACCGGATGAGTCTCTTCCATTCTATCTCACCGGCGCCACGGACGAGCGGGATGAGAGCACGGAGCCGTATAATCCGGAAGGTCTCGCCGTGATTCCCGGCGAGACGTTAAATCTCGAAGAATCCGCCTCCAGGGCCTTTCCGGGAGAAGCCGTCCAGGTATCATCTTCCCTCGGCCTTTTCGATCTCACGGTGGACAGCGCCTCGCTCACCGAAGACCGCGTCGAGGGCTTCCCGGCCGAAAGGGTTCTCCGCGTGACCTACACCTACGCCAGCACCGATTACGATGCCGAGCTTCTTATCAGCTCCCTGAGCTTCCGTCTCTACGGCAGCGACAGAAAAGCCTGCGCGCCCTATGTGCTGGGGGACAGACAGAAGAAGAATGTCGCAAAGCCCATCCGGCCCGGAGAAAGCTGCACCGCCAATATTTACTTCGTCTTTCCAAAAGAAGCTTCCTCCGCCACGCTCGTTTTCAACGACGTCACGGAGCATTCCGAACCTTCGGAAGTATACTGGGAACTGAATATATAAGCGCGGCTCTGTGAATCAAAAGCGGCGGCGGGCGGATCCTCGAAACGGATCTGCCCGCCGCCGCTTTTCTGATCCGGAAGCCTCTTCCTTAGGATCTGCCGCAGCAATATTTGTATTTCTTTCCGGAGCCGCACGGGCAGGGATCGTTGCGGCCGATCTTCTTCGGCTTCACGATCGTTCCGGACTTTTTCTGTTCAACGTACAGCGCGTGCAGCTTTTCCTCGTCAAAAATCTTCTTCCACTGAGGCAGGTTGTAGAGCCAGTCCGCCTTCGCTTCGACCATGTTCCGGTAGAGCTTTTCCTTGTCGAACGCGAGACTCACCTCGGTATTTTCGTCCATGGTCTCGATCGGGTTCGGAACTGTCAGGCTTTCGTTGATGCCGTCCAGAAATCCGGCCATCTCCAGAACAGAAATCCCGTATTTGTCCGCAAGCTCCTTCACCGTGCCGCGCACTTCCGTATCCGGATCGTCCAGAAGCTTCTCGTAAATCCCCTTCTCCAGCAGAAAATACGCTTCCCAGAATCTGCGGAGGCTCACCTGATCCGCCTCCTGGTCATACGCCATCCGGCGCCATTGGCCAAGAAGCGTATTCGCGTCCACCTTCAGTTCTTCCTCAATGCTCTGATTCTGTGCCATCATTTTCCTCCTCTAAAAAGTGATCCTATTGTTTTTGATGTCAAAGCACCCGATTCACGGGCCGCCCTCCGCGAAAAACTATTTTTTCAGCCTGCGAAGCTTTTCCTCCGAAAACACCAGCCCGAAGGATCGCACAAGCGACGGCCAATCCTTATTACCGGTCCGGCTGACGTATTTATGGACGTACTTCTTCCAGTCGGTGGTATCCATGTACGCGAAAACCTCCGCGGACGGCCGCTCCGAGCTCTTCGCGAAGGCCAGCCCGTCGAACTCGTAAAGCCCCAGAAGCCACTCGCTCCCGGCTTCGTCCATCTCCCGGTGAATACCGATCATATCAATGTTCGCGTCAAATTCAGCCAGATAGTACGCGAGGGCCACGGCGGCCGCCTGATCCTTCAGACGCTTCGTGCCGTCCCGGTCCACGGCGCAGATCCCGGTCTCCGACATGATGATCCGCGTTGATTTTCCGTAGGTCTTTTTGATATATTCGGAAAAGGCTTTGGCGTTCGCCATGGTGACCTGTCCGGTGCTGCCTGAATTCCTGACATAGGCTGACAGTCTCCAGAATCTGCAGTCCATCTCCGGGCTCGGATAGGGATGCATCGCCATATCCCAGTGAACCGCTCCCTCACCCGCGAGATCTTTATCGAAATCCGCCGTCAGCGCCATCCCCTGGTAGGAACCGCGCACCTCAAAGCCCAGATTCCAGTTATGATCCAGAGAAAGGTAGGTTCTCGCGTTCTTCCACTTGCTCTTTACGGCCGTATTGAACAGGCGGAAGCCATCCGCGAGCACATCGTGATAGCGGAAGTACGAAAGGTCGCCGGCGTAATGGTAAACGCTGTAGTTATTGACCTCATTTCCGTAGATCCAGTTCGCGACGAGGATCTCATCCTTCGTAAAGACCTCCGCGAGGCAGGAAAACAGAGCCTCCAGACGCTTGCGGCCTGCATTTGCCGTATTCAGAGCGAGGATCGTC
>CACZBB010000194.1 GCA_902779245.1 uncultured Lachnospiraceae bacterium
ATACCCCGTGCCGGTGTGCTCCGGCGCATGAAGATTTACCAGATCAGCTCCCGCTGCTCGGGGGCGATATACATCGGCGTTCCCTCCTTCACCGAAGGATAGGTCTTGTAGAATTCGTCAAATTGTGCCACCACGTAGTTGACGCGGCTGTAGGGAACCGGATGGACCTCATCGGCGAAGACATCGGTCATGACCTTCCGGTCTCTGTAGATGCATTGATAAAAACGCGCGTAGGCGCGGAACATGGCGTCGTAGTCGAAATTCTCCGTTTTTTTCGCCAGATCCAGCGACAGGCTCAGTCCCGTGATATCCGCGAGCATCTCGTTCACCACCCGCTCGCCGTTGACGAAGAACCCGCTGAGCATTTCGATCTTGCCAAGCTTTCCGGCGATGGACTTTCCCTTCTCCGCGAAGGTCTTCCCATCCTGCTCCGTAAAGAGCGGGGCCGTCCCGTCGGCATCCTTCTGCGCTCCGAACAGGTCATACCCGTGGCTGAGCTCATGCCCGATATGCGCGCCGATCGACCCGAGGATGGTCTCCCTCGACGTGCCATCGTACATACCATCCAGCAGCGAGGCTGCCCCGATGTAAAACGTATTTATGTCCGGCGCGTATTTGCCGCCCACCGCCAGCGTCAGCTCATTGGTCTCATAGCGGTTCCCGCGGCGCGACTCCCTCCCGGCAAACTGCGTATCGCATTTGTGCCCGAACTTCCTGCACTTGGCCGTCGCCTCCAGGAGGTTTTTGCTCCCGCGCAGCCCCGTCCGCAGGGATTCGCAGTCGATCTCCCCGTAAGGATACAGGAGATCCGATACGACCAGCTTATCCAGCTTCGCCGAGGCTTTCTTTTTGGTCTCCTCGTTCAGCCAGGAATTCTTCATGATGCGCTCCCGCATCGCCTCCCGGTATTCCTCGGCCAGCTTCGGATACGCCTCCACCCGGTCCTTCGGAACGCAGTTATGGACAAAGGCCTGCTCCGACACGACGCGGGGAACAAAGTTGAGGAACGACTGCATGGTCTGTTCCGTGTTCTCTGGGGCAATCGTCGGATCCAGCTTATAGATCGTCAGCGCGGCCATTGCCTTCAAAAGCCCCAGATTTTCCTCCGTAAACAGCTTTCGGATCGACTCTAAATAACCCGCGGAAAGCTCATACATCGGTTCCGTTTCCGCGCCTTCCCGGACAAAGCCCTGACCTTTGATCAGCGCTGCCACAAGCGGCTGCGCATCCTGAATATCCTTCAGCGACAGCGTTCCCTTATCGAGCAGCTTCGACTCCTCCTCTGTCGAAAGGACCTCGCGCGCGTTGTTGCTTTCAAGCTCCTGCAGCTTCCCGATCGCCTGATCGGCTTCCTCCTCGCTGAATTTCATGCGAAGAAGCCTCTCCTTCGCGCCCTTGACGTCCTTCTTCGGCGACTCCGTGCTCTCCCCTTCCGTGGGGATATCCTCAAGAATGGTCGGCAGCGCAAGATTCAGGCTGTCTTTCCCGGAGCTGGTGGTCGGCTGCAGGAATCCCAGGAGAAAGGCCTCCCCGAAAATATAGCCGTCCTCCCCCTTAATGAGCGCGGTCAGCTCGTCCGGCGTTTTCACCGCCTTCACGCGGTCGACATAAGCCATGACGGAGGCGAAGCTCTCCTCCGGCTTCCGCTCGCCCATATAGTAGCCGTACAGGATCCGGAGGCTTTCCTCCTCCGGGCCGGTTTTTTCTGTATCCCGGCAAAGCTTCTCCATCTCCTCCAGGACCTTCGCTTGCCCGCGGGAAATGTTGGTGCTCTGCTCGGCCGTCCCCATCGGGGCGGCCTTCTTATAGAAATCATAGTTTTCGTTCAGCTCTAAGCTCTCCTCCACGCCGGGCTTGGTCTCCGGCCAGTTCCCGTAAAGATTGCCGTTGATCCAGGGCTTCCCTTCCAGCGAGGCTTCCTGCGCCTTTCCCGAGGATTTTCCCTGCCCGCCATCCGGCTCCGAGATCGGGACGTCCTCCGGCTCGCTTTCCGGCTCGCTCTCCGCGCTGCTTTCCGTCACGCTCTCCGCGCTGCTTTCCGTCACGCTCTCCGTCTTACTTTCCGCCGCGCTCTCCGTTTTGCTCTCCGGAGCCTTCTGCGCGCCGCAGCCCGCCGGGACGATCCCCATCGCCGCCGCAAGGCAGAGCGCCGTCAGTATCCGCATTCTTTTCTTCATTTTCAATTCCTCCTTGCCATGTCACCGGGTCAGATGCCGCCGCAGATCGCTCCGGGATCCGGCACTTTCCCTCCGGCCTCGCTCATCGCGCGGCCGCCTCCTTCACGCCATGCTTTCCGGGTGGAAGACCTCGTCAAAGCGCTCGGGGGTCAGGTATCCGAGCGATACGCAGGCCTCCTTCAGGGTGCTGTTTTCGGCAAATGCCTTCTGGGCCGTTTTTGCGGCTTTTTCGTATCCGATATAAGGGTTTAAGGCCGTCACGAGCATGAGCGAGCGCTCCAGGTTTTCCTTCATCTTCTCGCGGTTCGCCGTGATCCCTTCCGCGCAGTGGACGCGGAAGGACTCGACGGACTCCCGGAGGAGCCGCGCGGACTGCAGGAAGTTGTAAGCCATCACCGGCATGAAGACATTGAGCTCAAAATTCCCCTGGGAGGCCGCAAGCCCCACCGCCACGTCATTGGCCAGGACCTGCACGGCGACCATGGTCACCTGCTCGCACTGCGTGGGATTCACCTTTCCCGGCATGATCGAGGAGCCCGGCTCGTTGGCCGGGATCGTGATCTCGCCGAGGCCCAGGCGCGGGCCGCTGGCCAGCCAGCGGACGTCGTTCGCGATCTTCATGAGATCCGCCGCGAGCGCCTTGAGCGCCCCGTGGGCGAAGACCAGCTCGTCCTTCGACGTGAGCGCGTGGAACTTGTTCGGCGAGGCTTTGAAGGCCGTGCCGGCAAGGCTTGAGATCTCCTTCGCGGCAAGCTCGTCGAAGCCCTTCGGCGCGTTGAGGCCGGTTCCGACCGCCGTGCCGCCAAGCGCCAGCTCCCGGAGCGGAGAAAGCGCATTTGTCAGAAGCTCCAGGTCGCGCTCCAGGGAAAAGCGCCAGCCGCTGACCTCCTGCGCGAAGGTGATCGGAACCGCGTCCTGCAAATGCGTGCGCCCGCATTTGACAAGGCCTTCGTTGGCCGCCTCGAGACGGACAAATGCCGCGATCAGGCGCTCAAGGGCCGGGATGATATCTTCCATCGACAGAACCGCCGCGATATGCATCGCCGTCGGGAAAGTGTCGTTGGAGGACTGGCTCATGTTGACGTCGTCGTTGGGGTGGCAGAGCCGCTTCCCGGCAAGGCGGTTCGCAAGATTCGCGATGACCTCGTTGGCGTTCATGTTGGACTGGGTGCCGCTCCCGGTCTGCCAGACCACGAGCGGGAACTCCTCCGAAAGCTCCCCGTCCATGACCTTTTGCGCGGCGGCCTCGATGAACGTAAGCTTCTCCGCGGTCATTTTCTCCGGCACAAGCGCGTGGTTGGCCTTCGCGGCGGCCGCCTTCAGGATCCCGAAGGCGTGGATGATCTCCGCCGGCATCGTCTCCAGACCCACGCCGATCCGGAAATTCTGACGGCTCCGCTCCGTCTGCGCCCCGTAAAGGCGCTCCGCCGGAACCTTCACCTCCCCCATGGAGTCATGCTCGATCCGATAGTCCATACTGACCTCCTGATTAGAATATACCTATAAGATTCCGCCAACATTTTACCCCAGCGGGGAAATGCTGGCAAGCAGAAAAATCGTTGCGGTTCACCATCGCCCGCAGGGCGATTTCATTGCAAAACGCCTTCGTTTCTGGTCACCGTGTGACCAGAAACATATTGGTTCGGGTGTCAAAACACCCGATTCACGGATTGCTTCGTGCTTTCGCACTCTCGCAATCCTACCGACATTCGAAATCCGCTCGTTTTACACAG
>CACZBB010000195.1 GCA_902779245.1 uncultured Lachnospiraceae bacterium
GTCCGCCGGCACAGGTCCTCGGCCGGTCTGGCGGGCAGATTCTTCGCTTCGCTCGGAATGACAGGAATCGTCCGCCGGCACAGGCTCTCGGCCGGTCTGGCGGGCAGATTCTTCGCTTCGCTCGGAATGACAGGAATCGTCCGCCGGCACAGGTCCTCGGCCGGTCTGGCGGGGGGTTCTTCGCGCTCGCCGCGCGGGCGCTGTCGCGGCGGCTGCCGGCACGTACGCACATCGGGGATTAACGTTTCGCGCTCGCCGCGCGGGCGCTGACGCGGCGGCTGCCGGCAGGTATCCGCACACCGGGGATTAACGTTTCGCGTACACCGCGCGGGCACTGACGCCGGTAAGGCTCCCAAGCTTGCCCGCGAGCGTGTTGATTACGTCATTGGGCGCGTCCAGCGCAACGCTGATGATGCTGATCTTCCGCTCGTGGTAGGGAATTCCCATGCGCCCGATAATATAAGAAGCAGCGCCGTGCAAAAGCTCGTGGACGGCATTTGCCGAATTCGGATCCTCAACGATGATCCCTAAAATCGCAATTCTTGTGTCCATTGCGTCTCCTTGTATTGAAACCGCGGCGCTTCCCAAAAGAAAACGCATCCCGAAGGATGCGTCCGCGAACACGCAGCCATTGGCCGCGCGCTGATCTTCATTCACATCTTCGGACTCAACCCGGTTTCGCCCTCAGTCATATTTGGAAGCTCTCCGGTCAGGAAGACCCTTTCCATGGAGCTACTTACAGTATATCACGCACGGCGCGGACTGGAAAGAAGGAACATCCTGAAACTGCACATATTGAGAGATTTAGATATTATCATATAAACCCCGCATATACAGGAGCCGCGCGCCGTCCGGGAACAGAACTCCCGGGAGAGCCGGAGCCGTCCGGGCGCGGAATTTCTTCGGTACTGAGAACGTTTTTTTGTGAAAGGATAAGAGTGACTCATTTATGGCAGGGCGACGGTTATCCTTTTTGCAAAAATAGTTTTTTATTTTTTGTAACAAACGAATGTGCCGTGCGTCATATAGACGAAAGGAGGCGATGAGGTGACGGAATTTGAGAAGATCTACCGGGAGCATTTTGACACGGTGTACAGATTTCTCGTGCGTCTGTGCCGCGACGAGTCGCTGGCCGAGGAACTGGCGCAGGAAACATTTTTTCGCGCCCTGCGTTCGCTGGGCAAGTTCGACGGACGCTGCCGGATCGATGTATGGCTTTGTCAGATCGCCAAAAATGCCTGCTACTCTCATTACAGGAAACAGAAGGACAAAAATCACGTCCTGCCGGAGATGGACAGCGGGCAGGACGTGGAGACCATGGTTCTGGATCATGAGCAGGCGATGAGTCTGTACGCGCACCTGCATGAGATGAGCGAGCCGTACAAGGAGGTTTTTATGCTGCGCGTATTTGGAGAACTCAGATATGAACAGATCGCAAAGCTGTTCGGAAAAACCGAGAGCTGGGCACGTGTCACTTATCATCGGGCAAAGATGAAGCTGATGGAGAGCGCGAAGGAGGATGAGAAAAAATGAAGCATGACTGTGAGGTGATCCGGGATCTTTTGCCGTTGTATCAAGATGACGTGTGTAGTCCCAAAAGCCGGGAGATGGTCGAAGAACATCTGAAGGAGTGCGAGGCGTGCAAAAAGGAGCTGGAGGAGATCAAAAAAGAGATCTATATCTCCAATGTATCGAGGAAGGACGCGGCGCGGGCCTGGAAAAATCTGGCCAGGAATCTTTGGATCCGGCGGGTCGCGTCCGTAATTCTGGTGGTCGTGCTGATCGTGGCCGCGGCGGCCGCGGGCATAGCAATCTACAGATGGGATCAGCAGCGGACCATCTGGATGGGCGCGGACGAGCTGGAATACCAGGCGTACCGGGCGGCGGACGGCAGGATCTATTTTGAATGTAACGGCAGGGAGCACAGTATTTCGATCGTTGAGTCACCCAATGACCCGTCCGAAGCCGGCGGCGAGAGCTATGTTCTCAGAATGGGTTATAACAAGGCGGCCAGGGACATTAAAATGACGCGTCCGGAAATGTGGGGAGTGCTCAATGGAAATTATAAGCGGCTGGAGCTGGACGGCTTCGGCAAGGAGGACAATACCGTGATCTGCCGCATGGCGGACGAACTGCCGCCCGCGACCGAGGAGATGGAGAGGAGGATCGCCGAGTATGATTCCATGATGGAGAAATCCGTTGGATAAAGGGTCGTCCTTCAAAAGTCCCGCGGTGCGGCTGCCGTTCGCCGATATGATTAAAAGCAGTCTTTGCCGAAGGAGGGAGAGATGAACTTTGACGCAAAACTCAGATGGAATAGTTATTTTCTGCTGGACGCTTTGAAGGGCAGACCGGTCGCCCGATACTATGAGGCCATCCGGCATGCTTATATGTACGGGAGCTCGATGGAAGAGCAGGCGGAAAAGCTCCGGGACCTGATCCGCCATGCCTCCGGGACGACTCCGTTTTATCGGAGCTATGCGGAGGATACGCCGCTTGCGGAAATGCCGGTCATAACGAAAAGGACAGTGACGGAGAACTACGACGACTTTGCCTCAAGCCGGTTCAGAGATGCCCCGGGCAACCGCACGATGTATACGTCCGGCTCGACGGGCACGCCGTTTCATGTCGTTCAGGACAGGAATAAGATCCTTCACAACACGGCGGCGAGCATTTTCCTCGGAGCCGCTGCCGGCTATTCCATCGGCATGAAGACGGCCTTTATAAGAATGTGGGTCGGAGATCATAAGCCGCCGGGAAGGCTTTCAAGGCTTGCCGAAAACCTTATCCCGATCGACTGCTCCAATCTCGATGATGCCGCGATCGGGGATATTCTCCGGACGATCCAAAAGAAGAAGGCCGAGATCCTGATCGGCTATGCCTCCGTGCTTGGAGAGATGAGCCGGTATATCGATCGCCACGGGGTTGATCTGTCGCGGTTCTTCGTCCGCGCCGTGATCCCGATCTCCGAGGCGATGCCGTATCCGATCCGGATGCGGCTGAGCGAGCAGTTTCGATGCCCGGTGCAAAGCTGGTACAGCAACGAGGAAAATGGAATTATGGGTGTCCAGTTAAAGTCCTCCAATGCCTATTATATCGATTCGGAGAGCTACTGTTATGAGATTCTTAAAATGGACGCGGATGAGCCTGCCGGTGACGGCGAGCTCGGCCGGCTGGTGATTACGGATCTTTATAATTACGCGACGCCGCTGATCCGTTATGCTAACGGAGACCTGGCGATCGGTCACAGAAGCATAAAACACGGCCGCTTCCGTTTTGTGATCGACGAGCTCTACGGCCGGGAGAGTGATGTCGTCTATGATACGAAAGGACGCTGCGTCTCGCCATTTGTCCTTTACAACGGACTGGCGGCCGTGCCCGGGCTGAAGCAGTATCGCTTTATTCAGGAGGATGAAAAGCGCTACCGGCTGGTTCTTTGCGGAGACCGGGAGCGGCTGGAGCGGGAAAATCTGACCGCGCGCCTAAGGCCCTGGTTCGGAGAAGACAGCAGGATCGAGGCCGAGTATACGGATCAGATTCCCGTTCTGAAATCCGGGAAAACAAGGAATATCGAGAACCGTTGGAAAAACGGGGCAAAGTAAAGGGGAGGGCGGAATCTGTATTCTGCCCTTCTCTTAGGTTAAATGCCTTCGTTACTGTGAACGGAGTGAACAGTAACGGCCCGGCGTGTTTCTTTTGATCTTTAAGACTCTGTTCTGGCATAGCCGGGGGGGTTTGTGGTATGATAGAGGGCAAGAAGGCTTTTCGTTACAAGTCACTCCCGTGCCAAACACTCGCTGTTTGGCACGGGCCAGTGACATAAATCAGCCCGTGTATGAACCATAAAATTATAGTTTGTCGCTGACCTGCGTTT
>CACZBB010000196.1 GCA_902779245.1 uncultured Lachnospiraceae bacterium
TCGACCGCGGCTTCCTGCATGGATGATGAGAACAGGAAACAGCTGAGGCACCTGCTGGAATTTCATTTTAAGAAGCACAGCAGATATAATCTGAGCAGCCGGGAACTTTCTTTGATAGAAGCGCAGATCAGAAAAAGAGCGTCTCTGCTATTGAATTTTGAAAAATAAAAACCTCGAAACAGACTACGCAACAGAGGTACTCGTCCATGACAAACTTTGACCTTTTTACTAATGAACAGGATTTCGCTCCCTTTGCGGAACCGGCGGTGGCGGCGGAGCGGATCTACCAGATCGACCCGGCGGCCTGTGTGCTGAACTGCCGCCGGTCGATGGAGACTGCCGTCAAATGGATGTATTCCGTGGACAGCGCGCTGGTCCTGCCGTATCAGGATTCGCTGGTATCCTTGATAAATACGGATGAGTTTCGTGCAATCGTGGATGCGGATCTGTTTCGTCGGATGGACTTCATCCGGAAAACGGGAAATGCTGCCGCTCACGGGGGGAGGCCGATCACGAGGGAGCAGGCTGCCCTCTGCCTGGAGAATCTCTTTATCTTCCTTGATTTTGTCGCTTACTGCTACGCGAAGGATTACCGGGAAGCCAGCTTTGACGCCTCTTTACTGGACAAGCCGGCAAAATCCGAAGAAAAACAGTGGAAAGCCCTCGAAGCCGCATTTGCCGAAAGCGAGAGGAAGCGCCTGGAGCTGGAGGCGGCCGCCCGGGCCGGGGAGGAGAGGGAGCGGAAGCTTTCAGATCTGCTCCGGGAGAACGCTGCCCTGCGGGAGGAGCTGACCGCCCGCCGCAAGGAGCAGCGGCAGACCTACGTTTCGAAGCCGCTGGATATCTCCGAGTACAAGACCCGGAAGCTCTACATCGACGCCATGCTGGAGGACGCCGGCTGGGAGGAGAAGAAGAACTGGATCAATGAGTATGAGATCCCCGGCATGCCCAACAAATCCGAGGTGGGTTATGCCGACTATGCGCTGCTGGGTGATGATGGCCGGATTCTTGCCGTGATCGAGGCTAAGCGTACCTGTGTGGACGTGGCAAAAGGCCGGCAGCAGGCCAGGCTGTACGCCGATCTGATCGAGCAGATGCAGGGCCGCCGTCCGGTGGTTTTCCTGACCAATGGTTTTGATACCCGGATCGTGGACAATCAGTATCCGGAACGTAAGGTTGCGGCCATTTATTCCAAACGGGATCTGGAGAAGCTGTTCAATCTTCAGCGTATGCGAAGGAGTCTGAAAAATATCATCGTGGACAAGGAGATCGCCGGCCGCTACTATCAGGAGGCCGCGATTAAGGCTGTTTGTGACAGCTTCGGGCAGAAGAACCGCCGGAAGGCCCTTCTGGTCATGGCCACCGGCTCCGGAAAGACGCGGACGGTCATCGCGCTGGTGAAGGTTCTTCTGGAGCAGGGGTGGATCAAGAATGTTCTGTTCCTGGCCGACCGGAATTCCCTGGTGACTCAGGCGAAGCGGAGCTTTGTGAACCTCCTGCCGGATCTGTCGGTCACGAACCTCTGCGAGGAGAAGGACAACTATACGGCCCATGGCGTGTTCTCCACGTACCAGACCATGATGAACGGCATCGACTCGGTCCGGGATGAAGAGGGCAAATTGTTTTCCTGTGGGCATTTCGATCTGGTGATCTGCGACGAGGCCCACCGGTCGATTTACAATAAATATAAGGATATCTTCAACTATTTCGACGCGCCGCTGGTAGGCCTGACCGCCACGCCGAAGGATGAGATCGATAAGAATACCTATTCCATTTTCGAGCTGGAAAGCGGTGTTCCGACCTATGGCTATGAGCTGGCGCAGGCTGTTCGGGACGGCTATCTGGTGGATTTCATGTCCGTGGAAACGACCTTGAAATTCATCCGGCAGGGCATCGTTTATGATGAGCTGTCTGATGAAGACAAGGCGATCTATGAGGACACCTTTGAGGATGAAAACGGAGAGCTGCCCGAGAGCATTGCCTCCTCCGCGCTGAACGAGTGGATATTCAACGAGGATACCATCCGCGAGGTGCTGCACATCCTCATGACCCACGGGCTGAAGATCGACTACGGCAGCAGGATCGGCAAAACGATCATTTTTGCCAAAAATCACACCCACGCGGAGAAGATCCTGGAGGTGTTCGGAAAGGAGTATCCGCATTTGAATGGTTACGCCAGGGTGATCGACAACTATATGACCTACGCGCAGAGCGCCATCGACGAATTCTCCGACCCGAAGAAGCTGCCGCAGATCGCCATCTCCGTGGACATGCTGGACACCGGCATTGACGTTCCGGAGGTGCTGAACCTGGTCTTCTTCAAAAAGGTCATGAGCAAGGCCAAATTCTGGCAAATGATCGGTCGGGGGACGCGTCTTTGCCCGGGTTTAATGGACGGCGCCGACAAGGACAAATTTTATATTTTTGATTTCTGCGGTAATTTCGAGTTTTTCCGCATGAACAAGGGGAAACCCACGGCGAATATGATCGCCCTGCAGGGAGCTATTTTCGGGCTGCAGTTTGAGATCACCTATAAGCTTCAGGAGCTGCAGTATCAGACAGAGCGGCTGATCGCCTACCGGAAGGCCCTGGTGGAGCATTTGACGGGAAAGGTCCGGGAGCTGAACCGGGAGAACTTCGCGGTGCGGCAGCATTTGCGGTACGTGGATCAGTACGCGTCCGCGGACAATTATCAGGCCCTGACCTACGAGGATACGCTTCTGGTCCGGGAGGAGCTGGCCCCGCTGATCGAGCCGGAAAAGGATGACGCGAAGGCGCTCCGGTTTGACGCTTTGATGTACGGGATCGAGCTTGCGTACCTGGCCGGAAAAAAATACAGCCGGGCCAGGAACGACCTGCTGAAAAAGGTCTCCGCCGTGGCCGGGGTGGCCAACATCCCGGAGATCATGATGCAGGCGGAGCTGATCGACAAGCTCCTGCATACGGACTATCTGGACAGCGCCGGGATCGACGAATTCGAGCATATCCGCGAGAGCCTGCGGGATCTGATGAAGTATATCCCGACCGGAAAGGTCATCTATGATACGGACTTTGACGACGAGATCCTGTCGATCGACTGGAAGGAGTCCGAGCTGGAGAATGATGATCTGAAGAATTACAAGGCAAAGGCGGAGTATTATGTGCGGCAGCACCAGGACAATGAAGTGATCGCCAGGCTCAGGAGCAACGTGCCGCTGACCGGCGCGGATGTGAAGGTGCTGGAGGAGATCCTCTGGAGCGAGGTCGGTACAAAGCAGGAATATGAGGCGGAGTACGGCTCCAAGCCGCTGGGTGAGTTTGTCCGGGAGATCGTCGGTCTCGATATGAACGCGGCCAAGGCCGCATTCGCGGAGTTCCTGAACGACGCGAACCTGGACAGCCGGCAGATCTATTTCGTCAATCAGATCGTGGAATATATCGTCCATAACGGCATGATGAAGGATCTGTCCGTGCTGCAGGAGCCGCCGTTTACGGACCAGGGCAGTATCGTGGAGGTCTTCACGGATCTGACCGTCTGGATGGGCATCCGGAGCGTGATCGAACAGGTCAATGCCAATGCCCTGGCGGCGTAAGGATTGTGTAAAAGGAAAAAAATACCGGCCTGCCGCGAAATGCAGCAGACCGGTATTCTCTTTCGTCATATTTTTTCGCGGATGCCTAAAGCATATGCGGCCGAAGCTTTCTTTCGGAGATCCGCTTCCCGCGAAAAATTGTTTCTGGTCACACGGTGACAAGAAACGAAAAATTTACTTCGTTGCCTGCTGTACGGCGACAGCGACGGCGACGGTCATGCCGACCATCGGGTTGTTGCCCGCGCCGAGGAAGCCCATCATTTCTACGTGGGGGGCCGGGACGGACGAGGAGCCGGCGAACTGAGCGTCAGAGTGCATACGGCCAAGGGTGTCGGTCATGCCATAGGAGGCCGGGCCGGCAGCCATGTTGTCCGGATGGAGCGTGCGGCCGGTGCCGCCGCCGGAAGCGACCGAGAAGTACTTCTTGCCGGCTTCGATGCGCTCTTTCTTGTACGTGCCCGCGACCGGATGCTGGAAGCGGGTCGGGTTGGTGGAGTTGCCGGTGATGGAGACATCGGCGTTCTCGTGCCACATGATCGCGACGCCTTCACGGACATCGTCCGCGCCGTAGCAGTTGACATTGGCGCGCGGGCCGTTGGAATAGGCGGTCTTGTTCACGATGGTCAGAGCGTGATCTTCTTTGACATCGGCCGACAGATAATCATACTTGGTCTGTACATAGGTGAAGCCGTTGATGCGGCTGATGATCATGGCGGCATCTTTGCCAAGACCGTTCAGGATAACGCGCAGCGGTTTCGTGCGGACCTTGTTGGCGTTCAGAGCGATCTTGATCGCGCCTTCGGCAGCGGCAAAGGACTCGTGGCCGGCGAGGAACGCGAAGCACTCGGTCTCCTCATCCAGCAGCATGGCGCCCAGATTGCCGTGGCCGATGCCAACCTGACGCTGGTCGGCGACGGAGCCCGGAATGCAGAATGCCTGCAGGCCAACGCCGATCCACTTCGCGGCCTCGGCCGCGCTCTTTGCGCCTTCCTTCATAGCGATGGCCGCGCCAAGCTCATAAGCCCACTTTACGTTCTCAAAGCAGATGGGCTGGGTGCTCTCGACGATACTGTAAGCGTCGACGCCCTTGCTGTTGGTAAAAGCCTTCACCTCATCAAAGTTCTTGAAGCCATACTTGTCCAGGACGGGCTGCAGCTGCGGCATGCGTCCTTCATAATTCTCAAACAAAGCCATTTGCAGCACCTCCCTTTATTCTTTGCGCGGATCGATCCACTTGACCGCTCCGTCTTCCGCCTTGAACCGTCCATAGGTGCCCAGGTTCTTTTCATAAGCTTCCTGTGCCGGAACGCCCTTCTTGATGGCATCCATCATCTTGCCAATGCTGAGGAACTGATAACCACAGACCTGATCATCCTTGTCCAGAGCCATCTTGACAACATAACCTTCGGTCATCTCAAGGTAGCGGGTTCCCTTCGCAACGGTTCCGTACATGGTGCCAACCATGGAACGAAGGCCTTTGCCAAGGTCTTCGAGGCCGGCGCCGACGCGGAGACCGTCATCCGAGAACGCGGACTGGGTACGGCCGTACACGATCTGCAGGAACAGCTCGCGCATGGCGGTGTTGATAGCGTCGCACACCAGGTCGGTATTCAGGGCTTCCAGAAGGGTCTTGCCCGGAAGAATCTCACTGGCCATAGCCGCGGAATGGGTCATTCCGGAGCAGCCGATGGTCTCAACGAGAGCTTCCTGGATGATGCCGTCCTTCACGTTAAGGCTGAGCTTGCAGCAGCCCTGCTGCGGAGCGCACCAGCCGATTCCGTGGGTATAGCCGGAAATGTCCGAAATCTGCTTCGCCTGAATCCATTTTCCTTCTTCAGGAATCGGTGCGGGGCCATGGTTCGGGCCTTTCGCGACACAAACCATGTCTTCTACTTCCTTCGTGTATTGCATATGACATTTACCTCCTCTTCGAGTTTTTAGTCATAGAAACCTAAAATCAGTATAACACACACAGCTCGCCTTACGCAAATGTTTTTCACCTTTGAAGGACATTTTTTTGTGCTGTTTTATGATTTCCGCTGTTTCTTTTTTTCTTTCAATTGTTGATTATTCCAATACGCGGTGTCCGGCGGCTTCCTGCTGACCGGCAGTCTGAACAAAGGCTGCGGCTTAGGAAGTGAACCGTCACGCCGTTCTCCGGGCTCTTTCAGTGGAAGATCAGGAACAGGATCACGCTGACCGCGGTGCTGGTCAGGCCGACCAGGGCCTCGAAGGGGATCAGCTTCATGCGCTCGGAGATCGTGAGGTTCACGGAGCCGCCGGTCGCGTGGAAGAAGGAGCCGTGAGGCAGGGAGTCGATGACCGTCGCGCCGGCGTGGACCATGGCCGCCGCGGAGAGGGCGGGCACGCCTTCGGCGATCAGGGTCGGCGCGAAGGTCTGGGCGGCGATGGTGGCGCCGGCCGTCGTCGAGGCGGTCGCGCCGGCCATCAGGATGCCGGCCAGAGGAGCCAGGACAAAGGCGGGCATGCTGAGCGCCTCCAGAATATTGATCACGTCGAATTGCAGCGCGGAGGCTTTGATGATGCCGGCGATGGTGCCCGTGCCGATGAGAAGGATCGAAACGCCTACGACCTTGGAGAGGCCGAACTCCGCGAAGGCGACCAGGTTCCGGGCATTTTTCGTGACGAGCGTGCTGATGATGCCGCCCACGGGCAGCGCGATCAGTGGGTCAATGCCGATGCCGGCGATCGGGCGAAGCGCCAGGAGGATGATGACCACCAGCGGGCCGAGGATCGCGGCGAAGAAGCCCGGAAGATCCGCGTCAACGCTCTCGCAGTCATTTGCCTGCACGGCAAGGCCGTTCTTCTTCCGGGAAAGAAGGGAAGAGAGAAGGATCGTAACCACCAGCGCGAAAATGGCGGGGACGACATTTTTCAGCATAAGGGCGGTCAGATCCACGCCGAAGGACTCCGAGGCCGCGATGGTGTTGGGATTCGGGGAAATGATATTGCCCGCCTTGCCGCCGCCGATCATGGCGAGGAGGAGGCTCTGCTTGGAGAGTCCCGCCCGCTTGCCGATGGCCAGGGCGATCGGCGCCACGGTGATGACGGAGATATCAATGAACACGCCGACCGCACAGATGATCATGGTGGCGATGGCGATGGCCGCGAGGGCTTTTTTCTCGCCCATCTTGTCCACGATGGTCTCCGCGATCTTTTGGGCGGAGCCGGTTTTGATGAGGGCTCCGGCAAGGATGCCGGAGGTCATGATCCGGAGCACGGAGGACATCATGCTGGACGCTCCGGAAACCATGGTCGAGACCGTGGTCGCAAGGCCGCCCCCGCCGATCAGTCCGCCGATGAGGGCTCCGAGAATCAGGCTGTACGCCGGATGAACCTTTTTAATAATAAGTACAATGGCAATGGCCAGGCCGATTAAGGCGCCGAGGGTCGTAAAACTGTAAGCTACTTCCATAGCTGTCTCCTTTATGTATCATCTGAAGATCATTGGTCAATGCTGAAAATAATTGGTTCGGGTGTCAAAACACCCGATTCACGGATTGCTTC
>CACZBB010000197.1 GCA_902779245.1 uncultured Lachnospiraceae bacterium
TCAGAACGTTCTCGTCCGCGTCGTATTTCTCGATCAGTGCCTTAAGCAGCTCCTCCCGGGTCACATCCTTCTTCAGCTTCTCGAAAATGAACGCGCCGGTCTTGTTCATGCGGATCAGCCCGCCGAAGGAGGACGCGTCCTTCCCGACGGTCACCGCCACATAATCATCGGCCACCTGCTGCACGACAAAATTATATTTCAGCTTCATGATATTTTCCTCATCGATCATCCTGTTTACATTCGGAGAGCTTCATCGATCATCCTGTTTACATTCGGAGAACTCCGGGCCGCGTCCGCCCCAGGGGACGGCTTCAGACTTCCGGAAGCTCGATCGCGCGGTTGCCTTCCTGATCATAGAAAATGATCGGCAGCTCATATCCGCTCTCCGAGCCCAGAATCTCATCGATGATGTCATCGAAATTCTCGGCCTTGGACTCATCACTCTTCGTGTCAGTCGACTTATCCGTCTTCTTTCCATCGGATTCCGTATTCTTTTCCCCGGTCTCCGTGTCCTTCTGATCATCCACGTCAACGCTGATGATCGGCAGCTCGCCATCCTCCAGGCCGGAATTCTTCGGATCCTTGTCTGTTTTCCCCTTGTCCGAGGAGGACTGTGAGGAATCCTTCTCCTTCGACGGTTTGGAGGACGTCCCGCTGCCGCTCTCCGTCTTTGAAGACCCGCTCTCCGTCTTTGAAGACCCGCTGTCCGTGCTTCCGGAGCTCTTCGAGTCCGTGTCCGTGCTGCCGCTCTTTACGCTCTCCGTGCCGGAGGCCTTCGAGGTATCCGACCCGGAACCGTTCTGCCCGGAAGACTTCGAAGTACCGCTGCCGTCCGATTTTTGACTGTCTGATTTTTTACTGTCCGTTTTTTTACTGTCCGTTTTTTTGCTGTCCGTTTTTTTGCTGTCCGTTTTTTTGCTGTCCGTCGAAGCGGACGTCGAATCCGAAGCCTCGCTCTTCGTTTCATCCCCGGACGGCTTCGAGGAATTCGCGTCCGTCTTTGCGGAATCTTCCGAAGCGTCCGCCGCGGACGAGGTCGACCGGCTGTAGGTCGCCGGCTCGCCGAACTGCGCTTCGTCCCCGGTGAGCCTCTGGCCAGAATCCTGCCCGCACCCGGTGAAAACAAACGCCGAAAGCGCTGCCGCAACGATCAGCTTGCTAACCAACATTTTCTTCATATATCCATTTACCTCCGTAAAATGATCTTCCCTCCCGCAATTCTAACGAACCATATTGTAATCGTTTTCCCGAAAAGATGCAAGAGCCTTGCACCTTTTTTCGTTACTGTAAGCGGAGTGAACAGCAACTCTCATTTTTTCCGGCCCCGGAAAAAAAGAACGGCTTTGATTGCAATATTCATTCTTCTTGTGTAAAATGAAAGCAGGTGCAGCCCTCGGCGGGCATCGCGGAGTTTATCCCGGGACGGGATCTCAGGGTCATGGGCACCATACAGCGAGCGGGCCGGATCCTGTGATTCAAATGTCAAAAGCGCATGAAATATTTGTCTGGAAATCATTTCACAGATTTGGAAAAATGGGGGTTTGCGTCATGGGGAAAGCGAAAAGAAGGGATTTTCTCTGGATCGTTCTGTTTCTGATCGTCTTCATCAACGGCTTTGAGGCCGGCGGATATCAGGCAAGCCTCTGGAGCATCGGGAAGGATTTCGACCTCTCGATGACCTCCATGGGCCTTTACGCGGCGATGGAGCTTTTTGCCACGATGCTGGCGCCGATCCTCCTCGGACGCTGGGCGGACAGCGTCGAAAAATCCAAAAGCATCGGGATCATGCTGGGTATCCAGATCGTCGCCGCCATCCTCGTGCTCTTCACGGCCTCGGACATCGTGTTTCTGGGCGGCGTCTTCTTCCTCGGTCTCACGACCAGCGCCCTGCAGTTCATCGCCATCGCGGCGCTGGCGGACGCCTACCCCGTCAGCGGCGGGCGGAAGGTGGCGTATATGACCTCTATGTATGCCACCGGTGCCCTGATCGCGCCGCAGGTCGTAGACCTCTATCTCCGTCAGGGGCTTCACTGGCGGACGCTGTTCGGGATCCTCGCGGCCGGGAGCATCCTGTGCTTCGCCGGGATCCTTGCCTGCGGCAGCAAGCCCAGGGAGGAAAAGCCCGCGGCGGACGCATTTTCGGCGGGCGCGGGTGCCTTCATTCTCCCGGCGATCCTGCTTCTCGGGGTGATCATGTGTATCTATGTGGGATTTGAGAACGGCTTTACCTTCTTCGTCGACACGCTGTTCACCGACGTCCTGAAGGCCGACACCGGCAAGCTCGCCCTGTCCCTGTTCTGGGCCGTCATGATCCCCTCGCGCCTTCTGGTCGGCCGCTTCTCCGTCCACGCGAAGAAGATTCTGATCATTTCCATCCTGGCGATCCCCTGCGCGATGCTGCTCCTTGCGGCTTCCTCCAACCCAACGCTCGTCCTCTGCCTGTGCGTACCGCTGGGCTTTGCCAGCGGAGCGATCTATCCAAGCGTCCTGACGCTCCTGCTTCCCCTGGCCGGGAAGCGCACCGCGACGGCCACAGGCATCATCACCTCCGCCACCGGCATCGGCGGCGTCGTGTTCACCGCCCTGACCGGCTTCCTCTCCGACCGGATCGGCATGCAGGCCGCCATGCTCGTCCTCGTCAGCTTCTTCGCCATCTCGCTCATCTGCGCGATCGCGGTGATCCGGATGGACGGGAAGCGAACCGCCGCATCCTCCAGGCCCGAAAGCACTTAAGCTTCACGGCCGCAGCCGACGTCCGTTCCTTGACCTGAACGGACGGGAAAAACGGCTTCACGGCCGCATCGCTTCGTAGGATACGAGCGCGGCCTCCCTGTCCATATTGCAGTGCAGCTCATACATAGACACCTCCTGCGAGAGCCTCCCGAGAAGCGCGAGGCTCTTTCGTATTCCCTCTTTTCCCTTCGGCCGGTAGGTCTGGGAAAGCAGAACCGGAAGCCTCTCCACGCCCATCATCGGCCGGATCGTGTTCGTTTCCCCCCGACAGATCCGGCAGATCGCCCGCAGCGGGACGATCTTGTTCTCGCCGAGCTGATGCTTGCCGTTCCAGGGTGTTCCACAGACATCGATCCCCTCCTCCGTAAACCGAAGCAGCGGCTTGTCATCGTTCACCATGGAGATCTGATGCCCGAGCGCGGGCAGCGTCTCGCGCCAGAGCCGCGCGTGCGTGGACTTTCCCGTTCCGCTCGGAGCGGTAAAAAGATACGCCTCGCCGTCCGCCTCGATCGCGGACCCGTGGAAAAGCAGGACTCCCCGCTCCACCATACGTTCCGCGATCTCGCGGTAGATCGCGAGCCGCTCAATATACGCATCGCTGAACATGCCGTTGTCCTCCCCGGCATGCTCCCGCTCCTCCTCGATCATCTTTTGCGTGACCTTCACCTCGAAGGCCGGCGCCTCCTCGCACAGATAACCCTTGCAATAATCCCTGCTTTTCTCATTCAGCGGAAAGATCCGGATCGGAACTCCCGCCAGCTTCATTGTAAAATTCATAACATCCCCATATCGTACTTTTTACCATGATCCGGCATTTCCTGTTCTGAAAAACCCCCCTGCCCGCACGGGCAGGAGCCCGAAGCGTCCCGGACCCGCTCCATCCCTTGTGAACCTATTCTAGACGTTTTGCCGCGAAGATGCAAGCCTTCCCTCTGCCGCAAGCGCGATTTTCGTTGCCATATCCACGCCTTTCGTGTAAAATATCTTTGATTCAGGTAAAATGTGGTTACAAGTCACTCCCGTGCCAAACACTCGCTGTTTGGCACGGGCCGGTGACATAAATCAGCCTGTGTATGAACCATAAAATTATAGTTTGTCGCTGAC
>CACZBB010000198.1 GCA_902779245.1 uncultured Lachnospiraceae bacterium
GCGGCCTCGTCCATTTTCATGATCCTGAAGCCGTCCATCGTCGCGTCGAGGGCTTTGAAGGGATCGATCTCGGTGACCACAACGTTCGCGCCCATGCCCTTCGCGCGCATCGCCGTGCCCTTGCCGCACCAGCCGTAGCCCGCGACGACCACGGTCTTGCCCGCGACGATGAGGTTCGTGGTGTCCATGATCGCCGTCCAGACCGACTGGCCCGTGCCATATTTGTTGTCATAGTAATGCTTGGCCTTCGCGTCGTTGACCGCCATCATCGGGCAGGGAAGGATGCCCGCCCGCTCGCGGGCGCGGAGGCGGTGAATGCCCGTGGTCGTCTCCTCGCAGCCGCCGATCAGGCAGTCCGCATACTCTTTGCAGCGCCCGGAAAGAAGGTTGATGAGGTCGCCGCCGTCGTCCACGACAAGGTGGGGATGACAGGCGAGAGTCTTCACCAGAAGCTCCTCATACTCCTCCGGCGTCACGCCGTATTTGCCGAAGGTCTCGACGCCGAGCTCGCTGACCGCGGCGGCCACGTCGTCCTGCGTGGAGAGGGGATTGCAGCCCGTGAGGAAAACCTCCGCGCCGCCCTTCTTCAGCACCAGCCCGAGGTTCGCGGTCTTCGCCTCCAGATGCACCGACACCGCCACTCTCATCCCGGCAAATGGTTTTTCTTTTTCGAATCTTTTTTCGATTTCGGTCAGGGCCGGCATGTAGGACCGCACCCAGTCGATTTTTCTGTGGCCGGAAGGCGCAAGGGTAATATCTCTGATCTCACTCATATTTCTCTCCTCTTTCGCAGTGATCTTTTCTTAATACACGCATGTTCGCGAAGCGCGGCCAGGCGTTTCATGCAGACTCGATTGTGACGGCACGATCATGACCTGAAGCAGCTGTTACTTCTTTAAATATTTGTCGGCCATGTCCTCGACCTCGCGGCGGACGCGCTCCTCGTCGATGCCCGAGAAATGGCGGTTTTTCATGACCCACCGGCCCGCGATCATCACCGACTCCACCTCGCCGCCATTTGCCGAATAACAGAGAGAGGCGATGAGGTTGTTCTGGGGGATCATGCTCGGGCAGGAAAGGTCGAGGAAGGAAAAATCCGCCTCCGCGCCCTCCGCGATCACGCCCAATTCACCCGTGCGCCCGAGCGCCTTCGCGGCATTTGCCGTGGCCATACGGACCACGCTCTTGGCCGGCGCTTTGGTCGAATCCCGGCGAACGCCCTTGTGGATCGTCGAGAGCAGGCCCATTTCCCGGAACATGTTCAGGGAATTGTTCGAGCAGACGCCGTCCGTGCCGACCGTGACATTAACGCCCGCCTCGGCAAATTCCGTCACGGGGGCGAAGCCGTTGCCGAGCTTCGCGTTCGAGGCCGGGTTCGTGACCACGGTCGAGCCGCAGTCCCGGATGATGGAAATGTCGTCGCCGCGCATTTTGACGCAGTGGGCGAGAAGCGTCCGCTCGGTCAGAAAGCCCGTATCGCGGAGCACCGCCACCGGGGTCTTGCCGAATTTCCCGATCGCGCTGTCCACCTCGAAATCGCTCTCGGAAAGGTGTGTCTCCAGCATGAGCCCCCGCTTTCGGCCCTCCTCCGCCGCCTGCTCATAAAGACGCGGCGAGCAGCTGTAGATCGCGTGGGGCGCGATGGCGAATTTCACGAGGTCGCTTTCGTAAGCCTCCTGCTCGCGAAGGAACTGCTCGAAGCGGGAAAGCCCGTCCGTGTAGAGATCCTCGCCCACGAGGCCGCGGCCGATGTACGCCCGCATGCCGAGATCCCGGGCGGCTTTGGCCGACTGGCCCTCGAACATATGCATATCCGCAAAACAGGTCGTCCCGGTCCGGACCATTTCCATAAGGCCAAGGAGCGAGCTCCAGTACGCGCCCTCCATCGGCAGCGTATCCTCCACCGGCATGACCCGGCGGAACAGCCATTCGTCAAAATCCACATCATCCGCGTAATTGCGCATTACGGTCATGTACGCGTGCGTGTGAAGGTTGATGAGGCCCGGCAGGATCAGCCGATCCCGCGCGTCCACGACTTCGAACTTTTCATCGGCAAATGCGGCCGCGCCGTTGTTTTCTCCGGCAAATGCGGCTTTGCCGCCGCTCTCCGGGGCGTGGTTTTGTCCCGCCGGTTCCGTGATCCCGACGATTTTCCCGTCCCGGACATATATATCTTTCTCCGCGATCCGAAGATCGTCGGCCGTCGTCAGCAGAACTTTCCCGCCTGTGATTAAATAATTCATTCCGACTCCTTTGCGTAAGCTTGCTCTCGAAGTTCTTAAGCCCAGAACTGCTTTTTCGTCCTTTTGCGCTTATTTTGCTAAGCTTGCTCCCGACCTTCCTAAGCCCGGAACTGCCGTTTTAGCCTTCTGGGCTTATTTTGGCAAGCTTGCTCCCGATATTCCTAAGCCCAAGACTTCTTTTTCGTCCTTTTGGGCTTATTCGTGGTCAATCATTTCATCATGTGATTTCGATGCAGTAAATCAGGCGGCGGGCAGATAACTTTTTTCGAGGTTAAGTGCCCGCAGGGCACGTCGAGAAAAAAGTTGCATCTGCCGCGGCCGCCGGTTCACCGTTAAAATTCCCGTCACCACAGAATCTACAATTGAACCCCATTTAGGCAAGCTCACTCCCGACCTTCCTAAGCCCAAAACTTCTGACTTCTTTTTACCCTTTGGGGCTTAAGGCTTGCGTCTTCTCCAGGATCTGCCGGTAGGACAGCCCTCCGCCGTAGAGATCAAGCGCGGACCCGATAGTGAAATCCACGCGTCCCTCTCCGAAATCCCGGATTCTATCAATATCTATATAGGAAGAAACTCCGCCGGCATAGGTAACCGGCACCCGGCTGCCCTTCGAAAGAAGCCGAACCAGCGTTTCGTCGATGCCCGCGCGCTTGCCCTCGACATCGACCGCGTGCACCAGGAATTCGTCACACGCCGAAGACAGAGCCCCAAGAAGCTCCTCGCTTAACGGCTCCCGCGTGCATTTCTGCCAGCGATCCGTCGCGATCCGGTATTCCTCTCCCACTTTCCGGCAGGACAGGTCCAAAACCAGCCGATTTCTTCCCACCGCAGCCTGCATTTGCCGAAGATTTTCCGTGCTGATCCTCCCGTCAAAAAAGACATAGGAGGTCACGATCACATGACTGGCTCCGGCATCGAGAAAGAACGCGGCATTTTCCGGACGAATCCCGCCGCCGACCTGCAGGCCTCCGGGGTAAGCTGCCAGCGCGGCCAAAGCCTCGCGCCGCGTGGCTTCATACATCGGCGAGCTGGCGGGATTCAGCAAAATCACATGACCGCCGCGCAGCCCATCCTTCTGAAACAGGGAAGCGTAATCCGCCGCCGACCGCTCGCTCACGAAATTCTCTGCCGCCCGGTCTCCCGCATCCGCCAGCGTACTGCCGATAATCTGCTTAACCTTTCCGTTATGAATATCAATACATGGCCGAAAACGCACGTAAGCTCCTCTCTTCGATTAACCGATCACGTCCGCCATCGAATACAGGCCGGCAGGCTTTCCGGCAAGATATTTCGCGGCGGCAAGCGCGCCCTTCGCGAAAATGCTGCGGGAATAGGCCGTGTGCTTAAATTCGATCAGCTCATCCTCCCCGGCAAAGACCACATCGTGCGTGCCCGGAACGGTGCCGCCGCGAAGCGCCGTAATGCCCATTTCTTTCGAATCTCTTGCCTGGCGGCGCTCGCTGCGGTCAAAAACATACGTCAGATCCCCGCCCGCGCCCTCATTGACGCTGTCCGCAAGCGCAAGCGCCGTCCCCGACGGCGCGTCCAGCTTTCGACGATGGTGCATTTCCATGATCTCCGCG
>CACZBB010000199.1 GCA_902779245.1 uncultured Lachnospiraceae bacterium
CCATGGAACGTCTGGTGCAGGGCGACGTGGGCTCCGGAAAGACGGTCCTGGCATTTCTCGCGATGCTGTTGTGCGCGGAAAATGGTTTTCAGAGTGTCCTTCTTGCGCCGACGGAGGTGCTTGCGCGGCAGCATTTTGAAAAGCTCAAAGCGCTTTCCGAAAGCAGCCCGGCATTTGCCGCGATCCGTCCCGCTTTGCTTACCGGATCGCTCCGGGCGGCCGAAAAAAGAAATGTGCGCAAAGCCATCGCCGGCGGAGAGGCCAACGCGATTCTCGGAACGCACGCGGTCCTCGAATCTTCGGTGGAATATCCCGCGCTGGCGCTGGTCATAACCGACGAGCAGCATCGCTTCGGCGTCCGGCAGCGGGCGGCGCTCACAAAACGCGGAAGCCTGCCCCACATGCTTTCAATGTCCGCGACGCCGATTCCCCGGACGCTTGGCGTTATCTATTACAGCGGTCTGAGCCTTTCGAGCGTCGATGAGCTTCCGGCCAGCCGTCTCCGGATCCGGACAGCCGTGGTGGACGAGACCTGGCGGGAAAAGACGGACAGCTTTCTGCAAAAAGAGCTTGCCGCCGGCCATCAGGCCTATGTCGTCTGCCCGATGATCGAGCCCTCCGAGGAGCTTTCGGCCATGGATGTCGGCGCCTGCGCGAAACGCCTTCACAAAGTGCTTCCGGACGCGGCGGTTGGCGTCCTGCACGGACGCATGAGCCCCGAAGAAAAAGAAAAAGCCATGACGGCCTTTGCCGAAGGCAAAACGCGGGTTCTGGTCTCGACCACCGTGATCGAGGTCGGCGTCGATGTTCCGAACGCCACGGTCATCCTTGTTGAAAATGCCGAGAGATTCGGTCTCGCGACGCTCCATCAGCTGAGAGGGCGCGTCGGACGCGGCGCGGCTCAGTCCTACTGTATCTTCATGCGGGGAAGCGAGAGCGAAGCCGCCGGCGAACGGCTGGAGATTCTGAAAAAAACCGACGACGGTTTTCGGATCGCCGAGGAGGATTTCCGTCTTCGCGGCGCCGGAGACCTTCTGGGGATCCGGCAGAGCGGGGACGCGAGGTTTTCGGCCGCCGATCTTACGCGCGACGGCGATATGGTGCTTCTTGCCGGACAGCTCGCGGCGGATATCCTCAAGGAGGATCCGGAGCTTGCGGAAGAAGGACATGCGCGGATCCGCGAAAAGCTGACGGCTTATTTCGAGGAAGAGGAGAGAACCGGCATTCTTTGATCCGAGGGCTCACGTACGGCCGTCAAGCGTGTACGGCAACGCTTATTCGGAAATATTACTGATTTTTTTGTGAACAATCTTGATTTTTTTGTCTAAGATTGCTATTATGTATAAGGATATAGATTGATTTGCCCCTGCGCGGCGAAGTGAGCGCCGTATGGAGGTTTGCGATGAATATTGGATTGATAGCCCATAACAGCAAAAAGACCCTGATCGAGGATTTCTGTATCGCCTACAAGGGAATCCTTTCAAAGCATGATCTTTACGCAACCGGCACGACGGGACGGCGCATCGAGGATGTGACGAGCCTTCGCGTGCACAAGTTCCTTCCCGGCGCGATCGGCGGCGACAAGCAGTTCACGGAGATGATCATCCGCAACGCCATGGACATGGTCATTTTCTTCTATAATCCGGCGATGATCGAGCCGGCGGATCCGGACGTTGGCACCGTGGTTCAGGCCTGTGATGCCAACAACATCCCGGTTGCGACGAATATCGCAACGGCGGAGCTTCTGATCCTCGGTCTCGGGCGGGGAGATCTCGACTGGCGGCTCAGCATGCGGGCCGACGATATCTTATGAGGGTGATCGCGGGGACTGCCCGCTCGATGCCTCTGCGCACGGTCAAGGGCATGGACATCCGTCCGACCACCGACCGCACGAAGGAGACCCTGTTCAACATCCTGATGCCGTATATCCCCGGCTGCCGCTTTCTGGATCTTTATGCGGGAAGCGGTTCCATCGGCATTGAGGCGCTGAGCCGCGGGGCAAAGGTCGCGTATTTCGTGGAAAATGCGCGGGCTTCCCAGCTTCTCATACGTGAGAATCTCGAATTCACAAAGCTTGCGGATCGCGCAAGGTATGCCTTCGGCGATGTTCAGGCCGTTCTCGGAAGACTCGCGGGCGAAGAGCCCTTTGACATCATTTTCATGGATCCGCCCTTCCTGAAGGGTCTGGAAAGGCAGACGCTGGAGCTTCTTGCGGACAGTCCGCTTCCGGCGAAAGACGGGCTGATCGTGGTCGAGGCTTCGCCCAAGACGGATTTTGATTATCTGGAGGAGCTCGGGTATGTTCGGGTCAAGGAGAGGGTTTACGGTATGAGCCAGCATCTCTTCCTTCGGCGGATAAAAGATATGGAGGAGGAGAGAGCATGAGAGCTGCGGCATATCCCGGAACGTTTGACCCGGTGACGAACGGCCACATCGACATTATCCGGCGCGCTTCGAAGCAGTTTGATGAAGTCATCGTGGGGGTTTTGCATAATTCCCAAAAAACTCCGTTGTTTTCTACGGAAGAACGTGTTAATATATTGAAAGAAGTCACAAAAGACATTTCCAATGTGCGGGTCTGCTCTTTCGAAGGGCTTTCTGTGGATTTCGTGCGCACATGCGGCGCGCAGGTATTCATCCGCGGCCTTCGGGCCATCACGGATTTTGAATATGAGCTGCAGATGGCTCAGACCAACCGAATCATGGCTCCGGATATTGACACGATGTTTCTGATTACGAGCCTTGAGTACGCCTACCTGAGTTCAACAACGGTTCGGGAGGTCGCTATGCTTGGAGGCGATGTCAGCAAGTTCGTTCCTTCTTTCGTCGCGGAGGAGATGCGTAAAAAATATGGCTTCTAAAAAGACGGACGGACCGGATACGGTCGGCTTCGTCAGCCAGAATAAACATAGTAAGGAGATAGAGATGGCCAGCAGAATCGAGCAGATCATTGATGAAATCGAGGATTACATTGATAATTGTAAGTTCAAGCCGCTGTCCACGACGATGATCGTGGTCAACAAGGAGGAGCTTGAGGAGCTTCTCCGTGAGCTTCGCTTAAAGACGCCGGATGAGATCAAACGCTACCAGAAGATCATTTCCAATAAGGATGCGATCCTCGCGGACGCGCAGTCGAAGGCGGACGGCATCGTTGCCAATGCGGAAGCGCGCGCCAAGGAGCTCGTCAGCCAGCATGAGGTCATGCAGCAGGCGTATGCGCAGGCCAACGAGACGATCAGCAAGTCTAACCAGCAGGCGCAGAGCATTATCGATTCCGCGACGCAGGACGCGAACAATATCAGAATCTCCGCGATTACCTATACCGATGAGATGCTGGCGAATCTCGAGGAGCTGATGGGCACGGCTCTTCACGACACCAACGAGAAGCATCAGGCACTTATGTCCTCCCTGCAGTCAGCCTATGATACGGTGCGTTCCAACCGCGCAGAGCTTTCCACGCAGGGCGGGGCCGCGCAGGAACCCTATACGGACGAAGACTTCGATGGCTATGACGACGAGTATGAGCTGGGAGACGAGGAAGATATCTGAGAATCCCGACTCGTGTGGCGTCTCATTCATATTTATAGTAATTCGCGGTTACAAGTCACTCCCGTGCCAAACACTTGCTGTTTGGCACGGGCTAGTGACATAAATCAGTCTGTGTATGAACCATAAAATTATAGTTTGTCGCTGACCTGCGTTTTGCCATCGCCCGCAGGGCGATTTCATTGCAAAACGCCTTCGTTTCTGGTCACCG
>CACZBB010000200.1 GCA_902779245.1 uncultured Lachnospiraceae bacterium
CCACTGGACTGTTTTCTGTACACTGAGGCGTGCCATCGCCCGCAGGGCGATTTCATTGCAAAACGCCTTCGTTTCTGGTCACCGTGTGACCAGAAACGCTTTCCGGCATGTCCTTCACGCGAAAATAGCAGGTGTAGGCCGTGCAGAAGCCCAGCGAGCGGTAAAGACTTTTGGCCGGGGCGTTGTCCGCGACGACCTGAAGATAGGCCAGCCTCGCGCCGTGCCGCCGCCCCTCGGCCAGGAGGGTCGAGACGATTCCCCGGGCCAGCCCCTGCCGCCGGTACGCCTCAGCGACGTGGATCGCGTATATCCCCACATAGCCCCGGTCAAGGATCCCGAGCCCCGTGGCGGCCACCTTCCCGTCGCGAATCACGCAGGCGACGATTTCATCCATCGGAATCGCCGCGTACATGGCCGGTACGATGCGGTGATGAACAGGATCCGCCATGTTTTTCAGGCGGAAGAGCCCGTCCAGCCACTCGTTGTCCACGCGTTCCTTCAGCACAAGTCCCGGAATCCTCGCGGGCTCCCGGATATCTTCCTCAAGGAGCGACCCGACCATAACATTCACCTCATGCTCAATGTGGTAGCCCCGCCGGGACAGCAGGCCGTCAAGCTCCGGATCCGCGATCGGACTGATCTTGAAGATGCAGGGGGACTTCCAGTGCCGGTATATGGATTCACAGTAGGCGACCTTTTCCGCAAGCGGAAGGATCGAGGCGCCGATCGGCTCGACGCAGTTCGTCCGGTGCGTGTAAAAATGCGAAAACCGCAGGATCCAGCCATCGTAAACCTGCATTTGATGCGACGGCCAGGCGTTCAGCGAAAGATCTTCGATGGTTTTGATGGAGAGTTCCATAAGCTTCCTTTCCATATGAAAAGCAGGCGAGGTATCCCGCCTGCCAGCAATCCGTACATTTCCTTTGACTGCTCTAAGTCCTGAGCGTGTTTCCGGCGGCCTCCGCCGGAAACAGCCCGACTTTTAACGTCGTTTTTCTTCAGCCCGCATTCGTAAGGTAGGCTTCGATCTCCGCGAGGGCCTCGGCCTCCTTCTCGCCGTGCGTGACCACGGTGACACGCTCCCCGGAAACAAGTCCGAGAGTCATCATCCCCATAATGCTCTTCGCATTCACCCGCTTCGTCCCCGTAACCAGAAAGGTCTCACAGGGATAATGGCTGGCTACCTGCACAAGCATCGCCACCGGGCGCGTCTCAAAACCGCCCCTAAGCTGAATCACAACATCTTTTTCCATCGATTTCCTCCTGCCGGTTTCCCGGTCTTTCCCTTCAGGAACCGGAAGGGCTTTACGAATCCCTTCTTAAGTCCGGCACGCGCCGTATGCTTCCCTCCCCCGGCGATTCTCCGAACGGTTCCCCCGGAACGATTACTTTCCCTCTTTTTTGCGCAGATCCGCGGCGATCTCCTCAAGCCTCCGCAAACGGTGGTTCACACCGGATTTGCCGATCCTGGGTTCCAGATGACTTCCGAGCTCCGAAAGGCTCGCGTTCGGGTATTCCAGCCGGACCTTCGCCATCATCTGCAGCGATGGCGGAAGGCTGGAGATGCCCATATGCGTACGAATGAACTCAATATCCTCCACCTGACGCGCCGCCATGCGCGCGCTTTTCTGGACATTGGCCACTTCAAAATTCACCTTCCGGTTGACCATACCCCGAAGCTCATGTAAGACGCGGACATTTTCCAGCTCCAGAAGAGCTCTCGACGCCCCCATCAGTCCGATCACCTGAACAATCTGCTCACCCTCCTTCAGGTACACGACCTGGCTGTGCTTCCGGCAAACCACCTTCGCGTCAAGGCCAAAGCCCGTCAGAACCTCCCGTACCTTCGCGGCGACCGTCATATTCGGACAGACGATCTCGTAGTGATAGTACTTTTCGGGTGAGCTGACGGAGCCGGCCGCAAGGAAGACTCCGCGAAGAAAGGACCGCCGGCAGCATTCCCGCCCGAGAAGCATCGGATGCCGGATGGCACGAAAGAAGGCCTCCGGACAGACGGAAAAACCTCCCTCATCCGTTTTTTCCTCCGGCGGAAACCGCCCAATCTCTTTCATCATAAAGGCTTTCGCATACAATGTAAAGAATTTTCTTTGCAGGATTTCATTTTCTGTACGAACAATCGAAAAAAGATCGGGATTCCCGGCATTTTTCGTCTTTTCGCTGTTTTTCTCACCGACGATGAAAGCCATGCCGGCCAGCTCCGCAAGCTGGCAATGCCGTCCTTCGGGCAGGATTCCGGCCAGCTCGCGCTTTATGTCTCCGGAGAAGGACATATCCCCACCTCCGCAAATTCTCCAAGGAACCGCACCTCCGGCTCCAGCAAAATGCCGGAATCGTCCAGCACCGTTTTCCGCACATGCGCGATCACCGCGGCGACATCCGAAGACGAGGCTTTCCCGCGGTTCACGACAAATCCGCAGTGTTTGGCGGAAACCATGGCCTCCCCCACGGCATAGCCGCGAAGGCCGGAGGCCTCGATCAGCCGTCCGGCATAATCGCCCTTCGGGCGCTTGAAGGTGCTCCCCGCGCTCGGCACGTCAAGGGGCTGCCGGGCCTGACGTTTCTCGCGGAGCTCCTCCATCCGGGCGCGGATCTTCCCGGCGTCTCCGGGCTTCAGCTTAAAGACCGCGCCGGTCACGATGGCTCCGAGCGCCCCGATATCCGTTGCGCGGTAGCCGAAATGGAGCTCCTCCGGGGACATGCTGCAAAGCGTGCCGTCCGGCAGAAGAAGACGCACACTTTCCAGAACATCCTTCATCTCTCCGTCGTAAGCGCCGGCATTCATGACGCAGGCGCCGCCGAGGGTTCCGGGGATCCCGGCCGCGAACGCGAGACCGTCAAGCGAAGCCGAAAGCGCCTCTTTCGCGATGGCCGCAAGAGATGCGCCGGCGCCGGCGAAGATCCTCTCGCCTTCCACCCGGATTTCCCCCAGCGCCCGGCCGATTTCGATGACCGCGCCGCGATAGCCAAGATCCGAGGCGAGAACATTGCTGCCGTTGCCAAGGATAAAATAAGGCATGCCCGCCTCGCGGCAAACCCGGACCGCTCCCGCAAGCTCCTTTTCATCGCCCGGGCGGATATAAAGATCCGCCGGTCCGCCGATGCGGAAGGTCGTGTGAAGCCGCAGAGGCTCCCCGGAAAGAACGCTCCCCTTCGGCAGAGCCGCAAGGAGCCTCTCCTTCAGTTCATCAAGCCGCATAGAGCTTTTCTCCTCTGACATTCGCGGCCGGACGCAAGGCGGCCGGCGGTGAAGTTTTCGTTACAGTTTACGCCCGGGCCGGACAATCACCCTTCGGCGAAAATCCAGTGCGCGCTGCCGATCAGAGCCGTTTTTACGCCGCCGGCTGCCCCTCCGTGGGCTGACCGCCCTCCGCGGGCTGGCCCTCGCCGGCCGGTTCGCCATCCGGCGTCTCGCTCTTTTGGCTCTCCTCTGCCTGACGGGCGGCTTCTTCCTCAGCCGCCTGACGCGCCGCCTCCTCGGCCGCCTGACGGGCGGCTTCCTCGGCCGCCTTCCGCGCCGCCTCCTCGGCCGCGCGCTTCGCCGCTTCCTCCGCGGCCTTGCGCGCCGCGATGTTGGCGCTCAGAAGATAATCCGCGTCCACGGCCCTCTGGGTATTCGGATAGCGCTGGATGATCAGCGTGTACAGCGCGTCCGCATTTCCGGGATCATTGCTCATACGGTAAGCGTGCGCCTGGTAGACAAGGACATCATAATCGTCGTCCCGGATCTCTCAAACTTGTTCTCGTTAAAGGCCGCGATGCCCTCGCTCTTAAATTTCTGGAAAATCAGCTCATCGATCTCATTCGATACTCGGTCGTAGACCTGTGCGCCGTCCACGGAGAGCAGGCTCTTGTCGACCGCCGAATACGCGTTGCTCGCCCGGTCGATGGTGCCGTTATCCGCGGCATTCACCGCCTTCAGAAGGTTTTCATAATTCGTCGTCTTGTTCTCCGAGCTCTTAATGCGCATGTTGGCATTTTCCACGGTATCCTCGGAAATCTGGATCTGGGCGTTCAGATTCTCGATCGTGGTATTGTGAAGCGCCATCGCCGAAGAATATTCCGAGACGCGCCGGTTCGCTTCCTCGCGGATCGAAGCCGTGCGGGCCGGCATGAACAGGAACCAGATCGCCGCCGCGCCGATGACCGCGCCGAGAACGATGTTGAAAATGTTCACGGAGACGCTGGTATCCCGCGCAAGGTTCTGCGCCGGCGCGGTCTTCTCTCGGCGAACCTCTTCCTCGCTCTCCGCCTCGGGCGTTTCTTTGGCGTTTTTCTGCCAGAAGGGGGTTTTGGCGTCAATGGGTGTCTGCATCCCGGTCACCTCGTCGATCTCACGCAAAAAGCGCAGCGTCGTCGTATTGGTGCGGTCAATGCGCACGGCTCTCCGAAGCAGCCGCCGCGCCTTCTCGTACTCCCCGTTCTTTATATAGAGAAGTGAGAGCAGATGGTAGCCCTTAATGAGCTTCGGGTTTTGCGTGAGAATCTTTTTCAGCTGGATGAGCGCGACGTCTTCGTTGCCGCTCTGGCAGTTCCGAAGCGCCGCGTTATACTTTTTTATGGTCGAGTTGATGGCGTCGAGCCGCCCCGAGTCCTTCCGAAGCTGCTCGATATATCCGGTCGCGGGGTTCCCCTCGGGCTGCATATTTTTGGAAATAACCCATTCCGAGAGCGCCGCGACGACCTCGCCGGTCTCAAAATAGACGAGGCCCAGAAGGTTCCTCGCCTGAATGTTCATTTTGTTGAATTTAAGGCTCCGGCGGAGCTGGTCGATCGCGCCGGAAAGGTCGCGGACCTCGGCCTTCTCCAAGCCCTGGTTGTAGTACATGCCGGAGAGCACGATGGCCTGCCTCTGCACGGATACGTCACAGCCGCATTTCGGGCAATAGGCCGAGTCGCTGAGCTCCTCGCCGCAGTTCATACATCTCATAAATCTTCTCCCGTCGAATCCATCTGCGGTTATTTGCCGGTCTCCGCGCTTTCCTTGCGGCTCCCGGAGGTTTCCTTGAGCATTTCCTGCAGGATGTCAATGACATCCGTCAGATCCCGCGAATAGATCGCGCCCTCCGCCTCGTCCACGTCAAGGCTCGGCTTAAATTTCTTCAGTTCTTCCTCATAATTGATCACAGCAAACCTCCCGGATCCTTCCGGCCAGGTAGAGGCTTCCGCAGATCCCCACCACGCCGTCCGATTTTTCTTCCAAGGCTTCGGCAAATGCCTCTTCCGCGTTTTTGATGGTTTTTATTTTTCTTACGCCGTTTCCGGCAAATGCCTCTGCAAATTCTTCGGCGGCGGCTTTTCGGCTGCCCGGCACCTCGGTCGCGATGACCAGAGACGGCCGGATCGCGGCAAGCCGCCGGATCATGGCCCCGTAGTCCTTGTCGTTGACCGCCCCAAAGAGGAGAACAAAGCGCCGCGGCTCTCCGTCCCCGCCGTCCAGAACGCGTTCCATGGATTCCGCGAATCTCCGGATACCGTCCTCGTTGTGCGCTCCGTCCAGATATACGTCCGGAAGGATCTCTTCCATCCGGCAGGGCCAGCGCATCCGGCGGATCCCCGAGCGAAGGAGCTCGTCAAAGCGGGCGGCTTCGGCATCCTGACGTTCCCCGGAGGACATCTCCCTCTCCTGGCCGAAAAAGTTCGCGAACAGGCCGGACTCGTGCCAAAGCACCTCCGCCGTCCGGACCGCCAGCGCCGCGTTTTCCGTCTGAAAAAGCGCCGCGCCCGGCATCCGCAGGCGAATCTGCCTACTATCATAGCCCGAACGGACGGAAAAATCAATTCCCGAAGGCCTGTTTACAAAAACTTCACGGATATCCTCTTCCGTCACCCGAAACAGCGGCGCGCCGATTTCCCGCGCCCGCTTCCCGATCACGGCCGCCGCCTCCGGATCCCCGCACCAGGCAACCGCCGGCACGCCGGGCTTCAGGATCCCGGCTTTCTCGAAGGCGATCTTGGGAACCGTCGTCCCGAGATACTGCATATGGTCAAGACTCACCGACGTGATCACGGTCACCAGCGGCCGTTCCAGCGTGTTCGTCGCGTCCAGCCGCCCGCCAAGCCCTGTTTCCACGAGCACGACGTCCGGCTGTTTTTCCGCGAAGTAGCAGCAGGCCATCAGATATAAAAATTCAAAATATGAAGGATGCGATAATCCTTCCTTCGCCAGCGCCTCCGCCGCTCCCCGCACCCGAAAGAAGATTTCGGCAAATGTCTCCTCGGGGATCATTTCCCCGTCGATCTGCATTCTCTCCCGCATATCCGTCAAATGCGGCGAGGTGAACATGCCCGCGGAGAGCCCCGCCTCGCGGCAAATGGAGGTTAGGAAGGCGCAGACGCTTCCTTTGCCGTTTGTGCCGGCGATGTGTACGGAGGCGTATGTCCGGTCGGGGTTTCCAAGGTATTCCTTCGGTGAATTTTGGTATGGCATTTATATAGGAAACAATTTCTTCGTACCGCATTGTGTTCCTCATGATGGATCCTCTTGCCGGGCTGATCCTCTTACCGGGTGAAGCGGCCGGGCAGATGCAACTTTTTTACGCTCCGTCGCCCTGCGGGCTCCAAGTCGCTCAAAAAGTTATCTGCCCGTCCGCTATTCACAGTCGGGGTATCCGCTCCGGCAGCACCCCTGCAGAACATCTTCGAAACAGACCTCTCGTATAGCTCCTCCCGCAGGCTCTCCGGAAGCGGACAGGCGACGGGCAGATAACTTTTTCGAAGCCTTTGCCCGTAGGGCGGCTGAGAAAAAGTTGCATCTGAGCCGTCGCCATCCCCCCACGAACGGTACCGACAGCAAACCTGCAAAGGAAGCAGGCTCGGAACCGAACCGGCCTGCTTCCCGTCATAAACACACTGACCCACCCCCATCCGGGAAGGCCATATTAAAAACTCATTTATTTACGCTCCGTATTTTTTCAGCTGCTCAAGGAGCTGCGCTTTCACGGCCTCGAAGCCTTCCAGCTTCTTTCTCTCCGCTTCGACCTTTGCGGCGGGCGCTTTTTGGAGGAAGTTCGCGTTCGCGAGCATTCCGGCGGCGCGTCCGATTTCTTTGATAATTTTCGCGTGCTCGCCCTTGAGCCGCTCGATCTCCTTCGCCCGGTCCACGAGCTC
>CACZBB010000201.1 GCA_902779245.1 uncultured Lachnospiraceae bacterium
CAGCGACAAACTATAATTTTATGGTTCATACACAGGCTGATTTATGTCACTGGCCCGTGCCAAACAGCGAGTGTTTGGCACGGGAGTGACTTGTAACTGATAATTACATTTCCAAACACTACGGGCAGAGCGAGGGGTAGATAACTTTTTTCGAGGTTAAGTGACCGAAGGGAACGTCGAGAAAAAAGTTGCATCTGCCCCTCGCTCGTCCATACATGGTTATCCATACATAGTTATCCATACACAGTTATCCATACATGGTTAATCCGTTTTCTTCGTGAAGGCTTTCCCCGCATTAGCATCTTTTTCTTCAAAACACACGCCGCCGCCGTAGATTTTCGCGCCGCAGCCGGAGCAGGCCTGGCGGCAGTTGGGGGTGACGAGGCCTTCCTTCGCCCTCTCCCATTCCCGGAGGAGGAACCTTTTCGTGACCCCGATCTCGATGAAATCCCAGGGAAGAAGCTCTTCGGCCGGGCGTTCCCGAAGCGTGTAAAACTCATGGTCGATCCCGCATTTGTCAAAGGCGGCAAGCCATCGGTCAAGGTCGAAGTATTCGGTCCACGCGTCGAAGAGGCAGCCGCCGCGGTAGGCTTCGAGGATCACGGCGGAAAGCCGGCGGTCGCCGCGGGCGAGGACGCCTTCGAGCACCGTCCCCTTCGCGTCGTGCCAGTTGTAATGGATACTCTTCTGGTTCTTCTGGGCCTTTACGTTCTCCTTGACGGTCTTCGCGTAGGAAAGATAATCCTCCTTCCGGTACATCCGCGCCCACTGGAAGGGTGTGAACGGCTTCGGCACAAAAAACGACGTGCTCACCGTAATCTCGCATTTGCCGTTGCGCTCAGACTTCGGGATCTCGTAATAATTGTCGCAGATACGCTGCGCGAGCTCGGCGATTCCCCGGCGATCCTCGTCGGTCTCCGTCGGCAGGCCAAGCATGAAGTAAAGCTTCACCTTGTTCCAGCCGCCGCGGAAGGCCATGCCCGAGCCGCCCATGATATCCTCCTCCGTGATGCCCTTGTTGATGACATCGCGGAGCCGCTGGGTGCCGGCCTCGGGCGCAAAGGTGAGCGAGCTCTTCCGCACGTCCTGCACCTTCGCCATCACGTCCAGCGAGAAATTGTCGATGCGCAGCGAAGGGAGCGAGACATTGACGCGCTTTTCCTGGTAGTTATCGATCAGGTGCGTTAACAGGTCCGGAAGGCCCGTATAATCGCTGGTGGAAAGCGAGCTCAGCGAGATCTCCTCGTGTCCCGTGTTTTCGAGGATGACGGCCGCCTCTTCCTTGAGCCGGTCCGGATTCTTCTCCCGAAGCGGCCGGTAGAGCATTCCGGCCTGGCAGAAACGGCAGCCGCGGATGCAGCCGCGCATGACCTCGAGAGTCGTGCGGTCCTGAGTCACCTTAATGTAGGGAACCAGGGGACTTAAGGGATACGGGGCATGGGTCAGATCCATGCAGGTCTGCTTTTTGACCTTTTCCGGAACGTCCGAAAAGAGCGGGGCAAAGGCGGCAAGCGTTCCGTCCGGATGATACCGCGCTTCGTAAAGCGAGGGAACGTAAATCCCCTCGATCCGCGACATTTTCCGTAAAAGTTCTTTTCGGGAAGCGCCGGCGGCCTTCAGGGAAGCGTAAGCATCCATCACCTCGTCGAGGCGGACCTCGGAGTCCCCGATATAGAAAAGGTCAAAGAAGTCCGCGATGGGCTCGGGATTGTACGCGCAGGGGCCGCCGCCCATGACGAGCGGATCTCCCTCCGAGCGGTCCTTCGCAAGCAGCGGAATTCCGGAGAGATCAAGGACCTGCAGGATGTTCGTGTAGCAGAGCTCGTACTGGAGCGTGAAGCCGAGGAAATCAAAATTCCGGACCGGCTCCTGCGATTCCAGCGCAAAAAGCGGGAGGTTTTCCTCCCGCAGGATTTTGTCGAGGTCCGGCCACGGCGAATAAACACGCTCGCACCAGGTATCCTCCCGCCGATTTAACTGGTCATAGAGGATCTGAATTCCCAGATGCGACATGCCGATCTCATAGACATCCGGAAAACACATCGCGCAGCGGATGCGGACATTTGCCGGATCCTTGTACACAGCGCCCATCTCGTTGCCGATGTACCGCGCCGGCTTCTCCACCCGCGCCAGGATCCTGTCCGACAAATATAGTTTTCGCATGGTAACTTCTCCCGCGATTTTCCATGAAAAAATGGCTGAAGGGACCTGTTCTTTTAAAACCGTTATGACCGGCCGGTCCTTCCAGAACCTGAAGGCCGAAGAGTCTCACGCGGCGTTACTGCCGCCTTGCGATCTCCTCCAGGATGTCCGTCCAGGTCACGCCCTTCTCGACCATAAGAACCATGAGATGGTAGAGATAGTCGGAGATCTCGTATTTGATCTCGTCCGGATCCGGGTTTTTGGCCGCGATGATGATTTCCGTGTTCTCCTCACCGACCTTTTTAAGGATCTTGTCGATCCCCTTTTCAAAGAGATAGTTCGTGTAGGAGCCTTCCTTCGGGTTCTTTTTGCGGTCCTCAATCACCGCGTATTCCCGCTCGAGGACCGCCTGCGCTTTCACGGGCGCGTCCTCCCTGCGGCAAAGCTCCCGGTAGAAGCAGCTTCGTTGTCCGGTATGGCAGGCCGCGCCGACCTGGGCGACCTTCGCAAGGAGCGTATCGTTGTCGCAGTCGATGGCGAGGGACTTTACATACTGATAATGTCCGCTGGTCTCGCCCTTCCGCCAGAGCTCTTTGCGGCTTCTCGAATAATAGGTCATGAAGCCCGTGGCCAGCGTTGCCTCGAAGCTCTCGCGGTTCATATAGGCCATCATGAGGACTTCGTCATTTTTGTAATCCTGAACGATGCAGGGGATAAGGCCGTCGGCATTTGCCGAGAAATCGTCGAAGGAAAGGCTGCTTTTCAGGACATTCATCGGGATCCCGGCCTCGGAAGCCAGAGCCTTCGTCGCAAAAAAGTCGCAGGCATCCTCGCCGGAGAGGGTTCCGCAAAGCCCGATGATCCGCTCATCCGAAAGGATCGAGAGCCGCGCTTCCTCCTCCGTCCGGCATGCTTCGTCCTCCAGGGCGTTCTGAAGGGCAAGGCAGGTTGCCTCGCTGTAGAGAAAGTACACGTGATCCTTCGGAAGAATCTCGAGGAGGCCCAAAAGCTCCACCGTGGAAAATGCGAAGAGAAGAATGTCGCCGACATATTCAAGCTGCGCGAACGCACCGGTGAATTCCTGAGCGTTTCGAAGGAAAAGCCCGACGCGCTCCCGTCCAAAACGGGCGGCCGCGTCCTTAATCAGCGCGACATTGTCCGGCTTTGCCGCGGACAGAATCGCCATCCGGCAGCCGGCATACAGGATCTTTTTTACGTCCTCCATGCGGCGGATATGGCCGCCCGCGGAGACCGGGACTTCGGAGGCCTCGCAGATCGCCTTCAGGGCGGAAATGTTGCGGTCATGCTCCTCGTCGCTGCGCGAGAGATCAAAGACCAGAATGGCGTCCGCGCCGCTCTCCGAATACCTGCGGGCCAGCCCGGCGGGATCAACACCTTCCTCCAGTGAATATGAAAAGCCGTGGAAGGCCAGGCCTTCCCGAAGATAGATTGCCGGTACAAGATAACGAACCATAGGGATTCTCCTTTTCATCGGATGATATGATTCAAGTGTCAAAAGCGCATGAAAATTTTGCTTGCAAAATATTTCATGCATTTTTGACACGTCCGACATGAGAAAGTAGCAAAAATGCA
>CACZBB010000202.1 GCA_902779245.1 uncultured Lachnospiraceae bacterium
GGTGCAAAGGTCATTGGTCCAGATCATCGAAAGGAGCGCCGCCGTCATCAGGTTCAGAAGCGCATAATAGAGATTTTCCTTGCTTAAATCAAGGTCCTTTTCGATGAAACGGTACCCGCAGAACACGGCCGTAAGCATGATGATCATGAAAATGAGCGCCGTCGTCGCTTCGAGTACGCCCGCGCGGATCTCATTTCCCCAGGGTGCGGGAAATTCCCCCATCACATAGGTAAATGCGCCATTGAGATACGTATATTGAAGGATCCAGAGGCAGAGCACTGTCAAAAACGCCTCATAGCACATCGTATAGCGTCTCGCCGCTTTTCCGGGCAGCATGAAACACAGAGCACCCGAAAAGAGGCTCAGTACGATCGTAAACAGCGGAAAATTCACAACAAACTGCACTTTACCTGTCCTCCATCTGATGTTTGGACAGCTCGTAGATCTCGTCCAGGTCCAGCGTGTGATAGCGTTTATAGAGACGGATCACCAGCGACAGCATGACCGCCGTCACCGAAACCGAAACGACGATGCCGGTCAGGACGAGGCCGGCCGGGACGGGATTGATGTAGGCCGCCGTATCCAGAACTCCGTTCGTGACAATCGGCGCTTTCCGCCCCTCGATATATCCCATGGACGCCAGAAAGAGGAACACTCCCGTGTCCATAATGTTCATGCCGATCAGCTTTTTCAGAAGGTTTCTCTGAAAGAGGAGCATCGTAAAGCCGATGCCGAAGAGGATGATCGCCACCGCTTCCTCACCGTTTATCCATAAGTTCTCAAACAAAGCAGCTCCTCCTCACTCTCCGCCGATGCTTCCGCGCCTGAAGAGGCTGTAGAATCCGAACATCGTACAGGCGACTACCATACCGACCGCGATATCCAGCGGAAGAATCAGGCCGCCGGAAAGAACAGCGCCGGGCGTTCCCTTCGGCACGCCGTTCGGGATCCCGTTCGCGCCCGTAAAAAAGACATATCCCTTGGCAAAGCTGTAAAATGCCAGCGAAAGAAACGTGATGCACCGGGACATCCGGTACGTAAAAACACGGTCCGTGACGGTAAAACCAAATGCCGCCGCGTAAATGATCAGCGCCGCGCCCATGACCGCGCCTCCCGAAAAGCCGCCGCCGGGCGAGATCTGACCATTCAGCAGAATATAGATGCCGAAGAGAAAGATGCTCGGCAGAGTGATCGTAGCCGCGATCCGCATGATCGGATCCGTGGAAATGTCGTAATACGGATCCGCAAGCACCGTATAGTAATTCTCATAGCGCGTCCGCTTGTTCTTTTCGTCGAGACGCAGAAGGATCATGACGCACAAAAGAGCCGTAAAGAGCACGTGCGACTCACCCAGAGTATCGAAAGCTCTGTAGTCGAGAATCATGCCGGATACGATATTGACCGCGCCGGTCTCTTCCAGGCCTTTCTCGACATAGCGCTCGATGACTTCCTTCGCGCGCGGATTCTCCACCCCGTAACGGGGCAGCTGGGAAACCGTAAACAGGAGGACGCCGATCAGCATCAGGCAGCTGATGACCGCGATGATCAGATAGAACGCGTAGAATCCTCTCCGCTCCGCGCGGATGACGGACTGTGTATGCACTCTCCTGCTGATCTCACGCTCGATCTCATGCTCCTCGTATTTCCATTCTTCGCGGGACTCGTCCGGAACTTCGGCACAGTCGAGGATGTGTTCCATGGGATCGCTTTCGCCGTAAAACCATTTAAAAAAACGCTCTTTCATTCGTTTTCCTCCGTATGGTCTTCCGCGCGAAGCTTTTTCAGCGTCACGAGAAACAGCGTGCCGCTGATACCGGCTCCCACGGCCGCCTCGGTGATCGCAAGGTCAGGGGACTCCATCAGGATCCAGATGAGGCACATGATCGAGCTGTAGGACATGAAGATAATCACCGCGCGCAGAAGATCTTTCGTCAGATTCACCGCGATGGCGCAGACGATCAGGAGGATCAGAAGTATGGAACGGAAAATCACCAAAAGACTCATTTTTCCTCCCCGGAAGCTGTCTCATTTGTCTTCGACCCGGCGATGCGGTCCGAAAAACGATACAGTTCCTTATTTGTAAAATATTCCACCTGAATCAGAAAATGCGTCGACACCGGAGAATTGAACCACAAAAAGACAAGAATGACGAGAAGTTTCATCATATTGAGGCCCGGTCCGATCGAAAGGATCAGGCAGACAACCAGACATAAAATTCCAAATGTATCACCGATTCCGGCCGCGTGCATGCTGTTCATGACAAAGCCGAAACGGATTGCGCCGATCACCGCGCCGGTAAAGGAGACCATCGCGGCAAAAAGAAGCAGCGCGCAGACTGCGAACAGAATCCACTCCAGCATCTTATAACTCCTTTCCGTCCATATCGGGAGGGGTGCTTCCCTTAAATCCTTCTTCTTCCATTTTCCGACGGATCTCCGCCCGCTGCTCTTTCACGTAGCGGCGTCCCTCTTCCACTTCCCGTTTCACATCCTCGCCAAAGCGCTTCCGCTTCGGATTTGCGGGAATATAGACCGTCGCCAGAATCAGCACCGCGATATAGGAAATCATCGCGTAGATCAGGGCCACATCCGTCAGATAGTTTTCGTCAAGAAGAACCGAAAGAATCAGGATGCAGCAGATGACCATGGTCCCGATCATATTGATCGCGAGGATCCGGTCCGTTACGCCGGGACCGATGATGGCCTTGATCAGCATCACCGCGATCAAAATCGCGAACCAGACAAGGCCGGCGGTAAACAATATGTGATAAGCTTGTGAGACTGACACTTAAAGTACCTCGAACCTTTCTTATTTCATTTTGCGAAGCAGACGGATAAACGAAGAATCTTCTATGCCTTCCGCGTACTCCGGATGCAGGCAGTGAATGAGGAAATGATCGCCCTCCTGGAACACGGTGATCGTCCCCGGCGTCAGTGTGATGGAGTTCGCCAGAATCACATTTGCCAAAGTGCCCCGAAGGCCCGAATGGAATTCGATGAACACCGGCTCCGGCTCATCCGCCCGGTAAATCGTCCCAAGCACAGTGGCCGCGGACTTCACGATTTCCAGCAGAAGATTCAGGGCGTATATGACAAAAAGCGGGAAATTCCGGATCATGCGCAAATCATTTTCCGGAATATATCCCGCCATCCTGTAAGCAAGAAACGTCACTCCCGCGCTGATCACGATGCCAAGCACCACCAGCTCAAGAGTCATTCTTCCATTCAATATAATCCAAAGTACAAAAAAAAGAACCGGCATTGAGATCCCCGCCCCGCTCAAATTCAAAAATAATTCACAACCACCTATATTATACTCTTGCGCGGGCCAAAGTCAATAAGACACCGGGGACTGTCCCCGGTGTCTGGTTTCAATCTTTTCGGTTGCCGAGAATCCTCAGGATATAGAGGAACAGGTTGATGAAATCGAGATACAGCTGCAGCGCGGAGAAAATCGACGCCTTCTTCAGCAGCTCGCCCTGCCCCGCGTAGAAGTAATAATTCTCGCGGACCTTGGATACGTCGTAAGCCGTATAGCCCAGGAACAGCGCGATGCCCGCGTAGCAGATCAGCGTATTGAACACGCCCAGGTTCAGGAAAATCGACAGGATCCCGAATACGATGAGGAGGATCAGCCCTCCGACAAACCACTCGTTTGTATATACTGCAAAACAGACTGATAATTAGCTATTACTGATTCAGTTTTATAGTTGCAGACATTAATGATTTCTT
>CACZBB010000203.1 GCA_902779245.1 uncultured Lachnospiraceae bacterium
ATTATGTAGAGAATCGGCAGAATGCCCGTTCCTGTTCCGGCCGGCGTTACGGTTGAGATCAAGGAAGGCACTGTTGTGACGGTCAAAGGCCCGAAGGGCACCCTTACGAGAGAGCTCTCCGACGCCATGACAATCGAGATGGAAAACGGTCACGTCGTGGTCAAGCGCCCGAACGACCTCAAGAGGAACAAGGCGCTCCACGGCCTTACCCGCGCGCTCATCCACAACATGGTGGTTGGCGTTACGGAAGGCTTCCAGAAGACGCTGGAGATCAACGGCGTTGGCTACAGAGCTCAGAAGCAGGGCAAAAAGCTCGTGCTTTCCCTCGGCTACAGCCATCCGGTTGAGATGATCGATCCCGAAGGCGTCGAGTCGACGGTTGAGGGCAACAAGATCGTCATCAAAGGTATCAGCAAGGAGAAGGTCGGCCAGTACGCGGCGAATATCCGCGAGAAGCGCGCTCCGGAACCGTACAAGGGCAAGGGCATCAAGTATTCGGATGAGATCATCCGCCGCAAGGTCGGTAAGACCGGTAAGAAATAAGTAAGGAGAGTGTGAGAGATGATTACAAAGCCATCGAGAGCTAAAATCCGCGAGAAGAAGCACTATCGTATGCGCGGACATATCGCAGGAACGGCTGAGCGTCCGAGACTCGCAGTCTTCCGCAGCAATAAGCATATGTATGCCCAGGTCATTGATGACGTGGCGCGCAAGACCCTTGTCTCTGCTTCCACCCTGCAGGCCGAAGTTAAAGAAGGACTTGAGTACACCGATACGGTCGAGGCGGCCGCGAAGGTCGGGAAGGTTGTCGCGGAACGCGCCCTTCAGGCAGGCATCAAGGAAGTTGTTTTCGACCGTGGCGGCTTTATCTACCATGGAAAGATCAAGGCCCTCGCTGACGCAGCCCGTGAAGCGGGTCTTGCATTCTAAGGAAGGGGAAAGCACATGAGACAGAATGATAATAGAAGAGCTGAAAAAGAAGACAACGGCCTTCTTGACAGGGTTGTTGCCATCAAGCGAGTCACCAAGGTCGTCAAGGGTGGCCGCAACATGCGGTTCTCCGCGCTCGTTGTTGTCGGCGACGGCAACGGTCATGTGGGCGCCGGTCTCGGCAAGGCCGCTGAAATCCCCGAAGCGATCCGCAAGGGCAAGGAAGATGCGCAGAAGCACATGATCCCGGTCGCCCGCACGGATTACAACAGCATCACGCACGACAATTACGGCAAGTTCGGCGGCGCGTCCGTCCTGCTCAAGAGAGCTCCGGAAGGTACCGGCGTCATCAGCGGCGGCGCTGCGCGCGCGGTCGTTGAGCTGGCCGGCATCAAGAACATCCGCACGAAGTCCCTCGGCTCCAACAATAAGCAGAACGTCGTCTTCGCGACGCTCGCCGCGCTGAAGGGCCTGAAGACTCCGGAAGAGGTCGCTCGCCTTCGCGGAAAGACCGTGGACGAGATCCGCGCGTAAGGAGGGAACGAAGCAATGGCTGAAGAGAAGAAGTTAAAGATTACACTCGTCAAGTCTACCATCGGCGCTGTTCCTAAGAATAAGAAGATCATCGAGTCCATGGGCTTCAAAAAGCTTAATTCCTTCGTGATCCTTCCGGACAACGCCGCGACCCGGGGACAGCTGCAGAAGATCGGCTATCTCGTAAAAGTAGAAGAAGCATAAGGAGGTGTCCGTCATGGATTTATCGAATCTGCACCCGGTAGAGGGCTCCAGGCACAGCAATAATTTCCGCAGGGGCCGCGGCGAAAGCTCCGGCAACGGCAAGACGGCCGGCAAGGGACACAAGGGTCAGAAGGCCAGGTCCGGCGCTCCGCGTCTTGGTTTCGAAGGCGGCCAGATGCCTCTGTTCCGCCGCCTCCCGAAGCGCGGCTTCACCAACCGCAATTCGAAGGTTTATTCCATCATCAACCTCACCGATCTCGAGAAGTTTGAGAGCGGCGCGGAAGTCACCCCGGAGATCCTCCTCAATGCCGGCATCATCAAGAAGCTTAATGATGGCGTGAAGGTCCTTGGCAACGGCGAGATCAAGAATCCGCTGAAAGTCAAGGCTCACAAGATCAGCGCGTCGGCGAAGGAAGCGATTGAAGCCGTTGGCGGAACGGTCGAGGTGATCTGATGTTCAGAAAAATCGCGGATGCATTCAAAGTCAAAGAAATCCGGCACAGGCTGTGGTTTGTCCTCCTGTGCCTGGTGATCATCCGGCTGGGATCCCAGATCCCGGTTCCGGGGGTCGACAGCAAGGTATTCAGTGAGTGGTTCGCAAGCCAGAGCGGGGACGCCTTCAATTTCTTCGACGCATTCACCGGCGGTTCTTTCTCTTCCATGTCAATCCTGGCGCTGTCGATCACGCCGTACATTACATCCTCCATCATCATCCAGCTTCTCACGATCGCGATTCCCGCGCTCGAGGAGATGCAGCGTGACGGAGAGGATGGACGCAAAAAGCTTACGGCGATCACACGTTATGTAACCATCGGCCTTTCTCTTCTGGAATCCGTGGCCATGACCATCGGCTTCGGCAACCAGGGACTTCTGGGTACGATGTCTTTTGCCAAAGGTCTTACCATTGTGGTCGCCCTCACGGCCGGCTCCTGCTTCCTGATGTGGATCGGTGAGCAGATCACGGATAAGGGCATCGGCAACGGTATCTCCATCGTCCTTCTCATCAACATCCTTTCGAGGCTTCCGGCCGATCTGGCCAGCCTTTATGAGATGTTTATCGCGGGCAAGAAGATCGCCCCGGCCGTTCTGGCCGCTGTGATCATCATCGCGATCATTCTGGTCATGGTCGTTCTCGTTCTGCTCCTCAACGGCGCTCAGCGGAACATCCCGGTCCAGTACTCCAAAAAGATGGTCGGCCGCAGGATGGTCGGCGGACAGTCCAGCCACATCCCGCTGAAGGTCAATACGGCCGGCGTTATCCCGGTCATCTTCGCCTCCTCCATCATGCAGCTCCCCAGCATCATCGCAACATTTGCCGGGCAGAGCAACGCCGGGGGATGGGTCGGAACGCTTCTGGGAATCTGCAACTCGAACAACTGGTTCAACTTCTCCAGACCGCTCTATAACATTGGCCTGATCATCTACATCCTTCTCTGCATCTTCTTCGCGTACTTCTATACCTCCATCACCTTCAATCCGCTGGAGGTCGCGGACAACATGAAGAAGCAGGGCGGATTCATCCCCGGCATCCGTCCGGGCCGTCCGACGTCGGATTTCCTTCAGGAGCTCCTGAAGTATATCATCTTCATCGGCGCTGTCGGCCTGGTCATCGTTGCCATCATCCCGTTCTTCTTCAACGGCGTGTTCAACGCCAGCGTCTCCTTCGGCGGCACCTCGATCATCATTATCGTGGGCGTCATCTTGGAGACCGTGAAGCAGGTCGAATCCATGATGGTCGTTCGGAGCTATAAGGGATTCCTCGGAGCTTGATTTTAATAGAGTTCCTGCCATCCGGGCTGCGCGGGGCGCAGTCCGGATGATTTTTTTTTTACGCGGCCGGGCAGCGAGTGTCTGTCTCGGGAGTGAACAGCAACCGGTAAATGTTTTGGCCCCGGGATCATCAAGAAGTATTTGTCTCTCCCCGCATTTGTGTGTTATAATATAAGGAAGTGAGGTGTACGTGGTACCCGAAGCTCCGGCGCAGGATACCGATGTCCGTTTCACTCCGGAGCGCAATGAACACATGAAAAAAAGAAGGAGGCT
>CACZBB010000204.1 GCA_902779245.1 uncultured Lachnospiraceae bacterium
CACGCCGCACAACACGATCACGCCGATCTGCCGGCGCCGGGACGAGCTCTTTGAACTCGACCTCGTCCTGCGCAACAACCGGACGACCGCGGAGCATCCCCTCGGCATCTTCCACCCGCACGCCGAGCTCCACCACATCAAGAAGGAGAATATCGGCCTGATCGAGGTCATGGGCCTCGCGGTGCTGCCGGCCCGGCTCAAGGATGAGCTTCGGGCGGTCGCGGACGCGCTGGTCTCCGGCAGCGACCTGCGGGCGGATCCGCTCACGGAGAAGCACGCGGAATGGGCGGAAGCCTTCAAAGTGAATTACGAGATCAACGCGGACAACGCCTGGGAGATCGTTCAGAAGGAGACCGGCAAGGTTTTCGCGAAGGTTCTTGAGCACGCCGGCGTTTTCAAGCGCGACGAAGCCGGAAAGGCGGCATTTGTAAGATTCCTGACGTCCGTCAACAACGGTTGAAGCGAGAGCGCTTGCCGAGGAATCGTATAAAGGTGAACAAAAAAGGGACGGATCCGGGGCAGCCCGCGATCCGTTCCTTTTTTTGTTCACAGAGCCGCGTAAGGAAATCAGCCGTCTTCGGCAGCGCGCGGCTCGAGGTGAGGGGCTAAGATCCGCCTCCGCCTACCCGATTGGCATATCATGTTTAAAGCAGAAACACCAGCGTCAGACAATTGAAGCCGGCCTTGCGCTCCCAGCCGGACTGCTCGGCGATCTGGCAGATCAGGCTGATGCCCATGCCGCCGGTGTCGAAGTCATCGAAGTCCTTCGACGGACGGCTGGCGAAGGGATCGAAGGGCTTGCCGTCGTCCATGTAGGTCAGGGTGAGACGCTGGCCGCTTTTTTGTATACGATACTCGACGAAAGTGGCGCCGGAGTAATCGACAATATTGACGAAGGCTTCCTCCGCGGCAAGGAGAATCTTGCCGAGATTCGCGGAATGAATGACGGAACAGAGCTTTTCCTTAAGGCGGTCATAGTCATCAAGGGTGGCGTCGAGCTTTCCGGAGAGCTCGAAATCCACGGGATCGTTACGTTCTTCCATCGAAAAAGAAGTCGGTTCCTTCATCGCGTCTCCTTTGAAATTAGCGGAATCCGCCACGCTCTCGCAGTCGTTTTCCCCGGATGCAAGGGCGGGTTCTTGTTCATCGCTCATAACGCCGGTAAACAAAACCGCGGCGATGGTCATGTCGTCGAACTGCTCCATATCTTCGGAAAAGGTATCCACGGAAAGAATAACCTCGGAGAGGGCTTCCTGCATGGACGAGGGAGCGCTGGCGAACAGCTCCGTAAGGCGGTCGATCCCGTAGAATTGCTTGTCCTTGCTGACGGCCTCGGTAATTCCGTCCGTATAGAGGAAGATGCCCTCGCCCGGAGAGAGGATTAGCGTCTCGTCCTCGATGCCGGCATCCTCAAAAAGGCCCAGAGCAATTCCCGGATTGGGCGTGTATACACGGGACCCGCCCTTGCCGAAAAGCACCGGCGGATTGTGGCCGGCATTGGCCACCGTGAGGACGCCGGTGCGGATATCGAGAACCGTGACGAAAACGGTCACGAACATACCTTCGGGATTCTGGGAGCAGAGCTCATCGTTGGCGCGGTTAAGGGCTTCCGCCGGGCTGAATCCGAGGCTGAGAAGCTCGTGAAGTATGGACTTTGCCATGGCCATAAACAGGGCGGCGGTAATGCCCTTCCCGGAAACATCTGCCATGAGCGCACAGAGATTGCCGTCTTTGCGGAAAAAGCAGTCGTAGAAATCTCCGCCGACCTCACGGGCCGGGCGCATGAAGGCGGAAACCTCGCAGGCGGTGTTCGCTTGGTGGAAAGCGGCGGGAACCATGCCATACTGAATATTGCGGGCAAGCTCCAGCTGGGCTTTCACCTGGGCGCGCTCCTCCGCGCTGTGCTCCTGATTTGTCATATATATCTGAATATCCGCCGTCATTTGCGTGAAAGAATCGGCGATCTCCTGGATCTCATCCTGAGAGGTGATGTTTAAGGGCTCTGTCTTCAGGCTGTCCCCGGAAGCGAAATTGAACATTTGCCGGGAGATTTTTGCCAGCGGAATGAAAATCCGTTTGCGAAGAAGCAGGAGCTCCAGACCCATCGAGAGAAAAAGAAGCAGGACGGAAAGCGCGAGGATCGAGACGATGGAGGAGATAATCTGTGAATCAAAGCTCTCGACAAGGCAATCGGCGGTCATGAGGGCAACGACATTATGCCTGTAATCAAAAATAGGAATCGTCCAGGCAAGAACCTTCCCGTACTCATTGTCCATGCTCCAGCGTTTGGCGCTGGTGTCTCCCTCAAGGGCGGCCTTTTCGGCCTCGTTAAGCTCTACGTTTACGGCGATGGAGCCATAGCCTCTCTGCGCACGAACCATGGAATCGTCTTCATCCGTGTTGGCAACGCAGAAATAGAAAAAGAGATCCTTGTTGTTGTTAATCGCCGAGTAAATGGAAATGTACTGCATGTCCATGGCCTGACAAATGTCCCTTAGGCGGATGCGCGTGGAAGCGTATTTGCCGGCAGAGATCTCATCCGAAAAATTGATGTCGTTGACAGCGGAGCGGACCAGCGAGAGAGCGCTTAAGGCGTCACGCTCGATACTCTGAATGATGCGGTTGGACTGAATCCGAAAGGCAGAAATGCCGACAGCAAGGACAATAATGATGATCGTCACTGAAAAGACGCGGGTGATGGAGGCCTGTACGGAGTGGCGGCGTTCCCGTATGTGAGGTTTTTTTTCGGATTCCTTTGTTTTCTGGACGGACATAGGGGACTCCTTGTCACAACAAAAATAGGGCATCTGGCGCTTGGCCAGACAGCAGGTTTCGCGCAAGGTGTGTTTGCGGCAGCATGGCTTTGGCATCAGCAAAAGATGATGTGCGGATTTTTTATGACGGCGCTCAGCCAGCCGTCGGGAACATCCTTTGAAAAGGAAGAAAGGCCGAGAGCCGGAAAGTCCGCGGCCGGCGTGCGAAGGGCCTCCTCCAGCGGGATGCCGCCGCACTTGCAGAGGGATTCCTTGAGCGTCCAGAGACGAAGACGTTCCGCGGGCGGGGCGTCGGCCTCGCCGGGCGCGTAGAAAGCCGCCGCAATCTCCGCGCTGACGGCATTTGTCTCGACATCGACGCCGACGGGGCAGGGCGCGAGGGCAGCCGCGCACAGGTTTCCCGCGTGGGAGAGGCTGAAGTATACGGGGTTTCCTTCGAGAAAGGGCCGGCCGTTTGCGTCCCGCCGGATTTCAAAGGAATTCGGAGGGGCGCCGAGTTTTTCGGAGAGCAGACGCCGAAGCAGGAGCTCGGCGAGGAGCGTTCGCAGCCGGTCCGCGTTCTTCCGGTAACGGAGGATCCTGGGATGGGACAAGGGCGGAACCAGGGAGAGAAGCTCCCCGGCGGGGACGGCAAGGCATGCTCCGACGTCCCAAAGCTCAAGGAGCAGGTCCCCCGCGGACGCCGGAAAGGCTCCGGTCTGCTGCCGGTCTGGGCAAGGATGCCCGGGAGCCGTCAAAGACGCCGGAAAGGGTCCAAACCTGGTCGCCCGGACATTTTTCAGAATGCTTTGCAAGATGCTCCGTCCTCCTTGTTCACAAAACCGCATAAAAGCTTTTCGTTTCTGGTCACACGGTGACCAGAAACGAAGGCGTTTTGCAATGAAATCGCCCTGCGGGCGATGGCACGCCTCAGCGTACAGAAAACAGTCCGTGCC
>CACZBB010000205.1 GCA_902779245.1 uncultured Lachnospiraceae bacterium
GGATTGGGGAGCTCATTTCCGTTGTCAATCTTCAGGAAGCGAGGTTCAAAAAGTTGAAGACCTATTCCGGAGGAATGCGGCAGAGGATTTTGATCGTCCAGGCGCTGCTGAACAATCCGGATGTTCTGATCCTGGATGAACCGACGGCAGGGCTTGACCCGGAGGAACGGATTCGCCTGAGGAATTTCATCAGCGAGATCGCCGACGCGCGAATTGTCCTCTTCGCGACCCATGTCATTTCCAATATCGCCTTTATTGCGGATCATATCTTTTTGTTGCGGAAGGGTGAAATTATCAAGAAAGGTCAGCCGCGAGAGCTTTTGCGGAGCCTTAACGGGAAGGTTTTTGAGGGAACCGTGAATGAGCGCCAACTGCAATTGCTGAAAGAGAAAAAGCTTCTTATTGCGGACCTCCGATATGGAGAAGCAGGGATTCGGGTGCGGGTAATCTGTGATGAGGCTCTGCCGGAGGAATACCTGTGGGAAAGAGCAGCCCCGGAGCTGGAGGATGTGTATTTGTATTATCAAAGATTTAATTGCAAACGCCTTTGTCACTGAGAACGGAGTGAGTTTCTGGTCACCGTGTGAAAAGAAACTTAACGATTGCAAATTTATGAAAAAATGCTAAAATAGAGCGTGTGAGATCCCCAAAAAAAGCGTTTTTGCATTTGTCCGATAGAAGAAAAAGAGAGTAGGTGCACACCATTTCCAAACTCTGTCGGGGGTGGCCGAAGGATCAGGTCGTGAGCTACCTCTATTATTTTCTGATCATTTTTCCGATTCCCGTGCTCGCGTTCATGTCCGGCTATTTTTCGAAGCGGAAGACAGACTTTGGACCCTATATATCGAAGGCCCTCGCGACCTGCTTGCTTCCGTATCTCATCTTTCAGCTTCTGCACACGATTCCGAATGTGTCATCGATGCTGAACTTCTTACAGCCCGCCTGGACGCTCTGGTTCATGCTGGCGCTGTTCTTCTGGAAAATCATGGCGGAGGTCTTTTTACGGATTAAATACGGACTCATTGTGGCATTAGTCTTTGCCCTCTATGCCGGGTGCGCTTCCATGATTGGGAACTACCTCGCGCTCTCGAGGACCATTTGTTTCTTCCCCTTCTTCCTGGCGGGGGTCCTTTGCCGGAAGGAAGGAATGGAAAAGCTGCGGAGCGTCAACAAGCTCCTGGCGATTGGGGGATGGTCCTGGTTGCGCTCATTCCGTGGCTCATTACCAGCCGGAAGCTCTCTTACAAGACGATGTTCCTCAACGTCTCCTACAAGAGCCTGAAGCAGGGCATGTGGCCGGGAATTGGCCTACGCGCGATCGTCCTTTTGGGCGGCTTCCTCTGCATCCTCTTCTTCCTCGCGATTATGACAAGGAAAAAGACGTTCCTCGCCATGCTGGGACAGAACAGCATTACGATCTATCTCGGACATCCGTTCATCCTTATATATGCGAAAAGGTTCGGTTTTTTGCAGAATTTCAAGAATCCCATCCTCTTTTTGCCCATCGGCCTGGCCGTCGCGCTGGCGATTTGCTTCCTTCTTGGAAATAAATATGTAGCGACGGGCTACAACTGGCTGTTCGGGAAGCTTGGGGGATTGCTGTTTGTAAAGGACAAACCTTTGGAGACGGGGTGCGATGAGACGCGCACAATTTGAAAACCATTTAACCCAATGCCCAGTTTTTTTTTCGAATGGAGGTTGAAAGGAGAAAGCCATGAGAAAGTTTTTCAGGATCTTTTTTAGTCTGGCGTTCGTCCTCGGGCTGCTGCCGGGACTTGCTCTGACGGCATGGGCGGGAGCCGACGATTGGGGACCGGAGCCCTTAACTACGCAGCTGGCTGCAGGTGAAAATCCAACCCTTGAGGACGACAAGCTTATTATCGACTGGACAATTACCTATAATCCGGAAGCGACGGTCTCTGCCGCTGGCACAACGGTGATCGATGAAATCGCCATGGACGCACGGTCATACATGAAGCTTCACGGAGACAGTATTACGGTAACAAAGTATGACGGAGAGGGAAATCAGGTCGGAAATTCGGAAACCATCCGATACTGGAATCTGGTCTCTTTTTCGGACTATGACTGGACATACATGGTTCCTGAATCGGATTCGAACGCTTATATGTATGTGATCACCTGCCAGACTGAGGTGGATCAAAGAGCGGTGAATGTGACAGCGGAGACACAGCGGCTTCGGAATTACGCCAATGGAACGTTAAGCTACGTGGATGTCGAACCGATTGGCGGCAAGCTTGCCCTCACTGTCAGCCACGGGGCTTATGATGTATCTGCGAAGACGATGGAATGGACAGCCACCATTCGTGTTCCGGGCGGCGGCCTTGCATGGGCGGAGCTTGCGGCCTCCCTTCCGGCCACATGGATCAACGGACAAAGAATGATCGACACCTGCGTTGGGGCTACGGTTGCAGAAGGGATGCAAAGCGGCGAGTCCTACACGATCGATGATTCCGGTGTGAATGACACACAGGATCCCAAGGTCACGATTTTGTTCTATAAAGATTCCAATAAGCAAACTCCGGGCCTGCGGGGTGGCGAACAGCCACGCGACATCAAGGTCAAAATAACGACAAATGTAAACCAGGAATGGCTGACTGCGGAGATGACTGCGCAGGGGTGGTCGGCACATACCCTTAATGCCCGGATGAACAATACTCCTGCTTCTGACACGTTGCTCTTTGGGACGCGTCCCCACAGCCACAGCCTCGCCTACACCGTCGGCACGGGGGAGGAAGCAAATGCCATCACCGCGACCTGCACGGCCGATGGCTGCACCGACCCGGCATTTTCCGCGACCCTGACCATCTCGGCCCCTCTGCATGCCACCTACGGGGACGGAAATGACCCGGCCGCGGTGATTACCGACGAGGACGGCATCCAGGGGACTGCGGCGGTCAGCTACTACCGTGCGGATGCGTCCGGGAACAGAACCGGCGCTGCGCTTACCGAGGCACCCACCGACCCGGGCAAGTACTGGGCGGAAATCACCCTCGGTTCCGAGGAAAATGCCGCGACCGCCCATGTGGTCTACACCATCGCGAAAGCCGAAACACAGGTCACGACCGTGCCGACGGCTTCCGTGGTGACCTGCGGAGAGGCACTCTCGACGAGTACGCTGTCCGGCGGGAAGGCGAAGTCCGGAGAGACGGTGCTTGACGGCTCCTTCGCATGGAAGAATCCGACCGAGGAGCCGGCTGTCACCGGCAATTATACGGCGGTATTCACGCCGACAGATGCCCGTTATGAAGCGGCGGAGGTGGACGTGCCGGTGACGGTGCAGTACACGATCAAGGCGGCTGCTTCTCCGGAAAATGGCGGTACCGTAACGCTTTCGGCTTCCGCGGCCACGGCCGGAACCTGGATTCAGGTTACGCCGGCTGCGCACGACTCGTTCTCATGGGACTCTGTCAGCATTACGGCCGTAGGCGACACGAGCGGACAGACCTATTGGATAAATTACTTTGCTGTGCAGCACGACGCGGTCATCAGCTACATCAGCGGCAGTTTCCAAATGCCAGCGGAGAATGTTACGGTCACCGTACGTTTCGATGTATGCTATCCCATCACGACGACGGTAACCGGCGACTTCGGCCATTCCTATATTTCTGTTCCGACCAGCGCCAAAGCCGATGCCACGGTGCAGATTGGTGTGAGCTCTATAGCTGGCGCGGGATACTCTGCGAGCATTATGACGGCCGCGACGTGTACCGCCGAGGACGGGACAATCGTTCCGACAACTCAAAATGCGAAGGGCTATTCCTTTGTCATGCCGGCGCAGCCGGTGCGCGTGGAGGTTACGACGAAAGCCCATACGTATTATATGAAGAGCCTGACTGTCAGCGGAGGGACGCTGGAGCCGGCGTTCGACCCACAGACGACAGAATACACGGTCACGGCCCCGGCGGGCGCGACGGAGGTTGGCCTGTTCCTGGAATCGGAGTATTTGCTGGTCCTTGATGAGAGCCAGTGGAAAACGGTGACGACAAAAAAAGATTATCCGAACGATGCCGGATATCCCAATGCTGCGAGCGGGACGGTAGAGCCGGGCAGGACAATTACCGCAGAGGCCACAGGATGCAATGGCATATTCCATAGTGTCAATTACTATATTACCGTCGTCAGCCATCCGCATGTCTGGGAGTTTGAGGCGGAGGGCGCGGTGCTGACCGCGACCTGCACGGCTGAGGG
>CACZBB010000206.1 GCA_902779245.1 uncultured Lachnospiraceae bacterium
ATTATGAAGATTTCCGGGAAAACGTTTTGGTCACACGGTGACCAGAAACGACTTGTAACATTCCCGCACATTTGCCCTTGTAAGAATCGGCAAAAACATGTAAAATAATTAAGGAATGGGGTATTTTGGATTCATCACAGCTTCTTTCGAAAGGACATTGCCGGCCCGGATGCGAAAGCCCCTTGAAAAGCCATCCATACAATCAACGAACCGATTGTTGTTCCGGTATAACGCGCGAGCATCGGAATCCATGAAGGAGAGCTGAGCATGGTTCAAGGAAAGAAAAAACGTCCGCTCAACCGCAGCATTACGGTCGGCTGCATTTTATTTATCATTACGCTTTGTGTCCTTCTCAGTCTGGCCAACCTCAGCATCTATAGGCGCTATGTCTACAACGACTACCAGGGCTATATTTCGGACATTCTTAAGCTTTCCATCGACCACATCGACGGCGATGACTTAAAGACCTGCATCGAAACTGGAAAGGAAAGTCCAAAATACAAGGAAACGCTCCTGTTTCTGGACGATCTGATCGATCATTTTCACGATATCCATTATCTCTATGCCGTCCTCCCGCTCAATACCGAGGCAACGGGAAATGTTATGAGCGTCCTTTCCGCCGAGCGATATTATGACCGCTATGTGGATACGGAAGGCAATCTTTATCTTGGCTGGATCTCGGAGGAAGAATACGACGCAGAGACGGCGGCAAAGCTTTTTGAGATTTTAAACGGCGACGGCATTGTCTTCTTCGAGGAAGAGACCGAATGGGGCACCGATTATATCGGCGCCATGCCTGTCCGGGATTCCTCCGGGAAAAGCATCGCGGTCCTGGCGGTCGATATCGACATTTCCTTTATCCGCAGCATGATCCGCGAATACGCATGGGTCAATATCGGCATCATTTTTGCCGCGGGTACCGTGTTCATCGGTCTCTTCCTGCTCTGGTCGCGCCGGAATATCACGAAGCCCATTAAAAAGCTCGAAGAAAGCGCGGTCGGCTTCGCGGACCGCAGCCACGGCCAGAGAGACCTGAACGCGCTGAGTTTCGACGCTCCGGAGATTACGACAAATAATGAAATCAAGTCCCTCTCCGAGGCGGTCGTGAAAATGACCGACGACATGCGCGATTACGTGGAGGATATTATCAGCGCCGAGAGCCGCGCCGACGAGATGCACGAGCTGGCCAACCGGGACAAGCTGACCGGAATCCGGAACAAGACGGCGTACGATGAGGAGCTTCGACAGCTGCAGGCCCGGCTGGATAAGGGCGATACTTCGATCGGCCTCGCCGTCGTGGACCTGAATTATTTAAAGAAAACCAATGACACCTACGGGCACGCGAAGGGAAATGAGCTGATCCAGAAGCTCAGCCGGCTTCTGTGCGAGATCTTTGCCCATTCACCCGTCTTCCGCATCGGAGGCGACGAATTCGTCGTGATCCTGCAGGGGAGGGATTTCGAATACCGGAACAGCCTCGTCGATATCTTCGAGAGCGAGCTGACGAAAATGGCCGCGGACGCTTCTCTGGAGCCCTGGGAGAAGGTCTCCGCCGCGATGGGCGTCGCCATCTACGACGCGGCCCTTGACACAGATCTCGACAGCCTCTTCAAGCGAGCGGACCAGCAGATGTACGAGAAAAAGAAGCAAATGAAGGCCGCCCGGAAGGATTGAGCTTTACTCATGTTCATCATCGCCCGCCGGGCGATGCGCATACAAAGCCAGCGTATGTAAAAGGAGGACAGAAAAATGGATATCGCTGCAAAAATTCAGGAAATCGTTACGAAGGTACAGTCCGATCCGAAGCTTCTCGAAGGCTTCCAGGAAAATCCGACGAAGACCGTCGAGGGGCTGATCGGCATCGACCTTCCCGACGACCAGGTCAATGCCATCGTTGCCGGCGTAAAAGGAAAGATCGCCGTCGGCAATGCCGGTGATCTTCTCGGCAAGGTCGGCGGGCTGTTCGGCGGAAACAAGTAAAAGCGGTCCGGGGTTTTGTGAAAAAAGAAGGCGAAGGGAAAGCTTGCGCTTCTCTCCGCCTTCTTTTTTATCCTCTTTCGCCGATCTTCTATAAACGGGAAAGGAAGTATGCCTTTTTGGCCGCTTAAGGAAAGCGGGCAAAAACCCGCCTGAGGCGGGCACGCCCCTGCGGGGCCAGGCCAGTACGGTTTTGTATCCGCCTGATGCGGATACAAAACCTATACGTTATTCATCACGCCCGAGCCGGACAATTATACGATTCCCTGCGCCTTCATGGCGTTGGCGACCTTCTCGAAGCCCGCGATGTTCGCGCCGGCCACATAGTTGCCTTCCATGCCGTAGCGCTTCGCGGCATCGTCGATGTTATGCGTGATATTGACCATGATCTGCTTAAGCTTCGCGTCGACCTCCTCAAACGTCCAGGAAAGACGCTCGGAGTTCTGGGACATTTCCAGGGCGCTCGTCGCCACGCCGCCGGCATTGGCCGCCTTGCCCGGCGCAAAGATAACGCCATTGTCCTGCAGATACTTCGTTGCTTCCAGCGTGGTCGGCATATTCGCGCCCTCGCAGACCGCGAAGCAGCCATTGGCCACAAGGGCCTTGGCGTCCTCGAGCTGCAGCTCGTTCTGGGTCGCGCACGGAAGGGCGATGTCGCACTTGGTCGTGAAAACGCCCTTGCCCTCATGATAAACGGAATTCGGGCGGGCCTTCGCGTACTCGGTCAGGCGGGCGCGGCGGACTTCCTTGACATCCTGAAGGGTCGCGACGTCGATGCCGTCCGGATCATAGATCCAGCCCGTGGAATCGGAGCAGGTGACCGGCTTTGCGCCAAGCTGCCAGGCCTTCTCGATGGCATAGGTGGCAACGTTGCCGGCGCCGGAGACCACCACGGTCTTGCCCGCGATGTCCTTGCCGTTGATCTTGAGGAGCTCCTCGGTGAGGTAAAGGAGGCCGTAGCCGGTCGCCTGGGTGCGGGCGAGGGAGCCGCCATAGGAAAGGCCCTTGCCGGTGAGCACGCCTTCATAGAGACCCGTGATGCGCTTGTACTGTCCATAGAGATAGCCGATCTCGCGGGCGCCGACGCCGATGTCGCCGGCCGGAACGTCCTCGTCCTTGCCGATATATTTATAAAGCTCGGTCATGAAGCTCTGGCAGAAGCGCATAACTTCGTTGTCGGACTTGCCCTTCGGGTCGAAATCGGAACCGCCCTTGCCGCCGCCGATGGGCAGGCCGGTCAGGCTGTTCTTGAAGATCTGCTCGAAGCCCAGGAACTTGATGATGCCAAGGTAAACCGACGGATGAAGGCGAAGGCCGCCCTTGTACGGACCGATGGCGCTGTTAAACTGGACGCGGTAACCGCGGTTGACCTGCACCTGGCCGTTGTCGTCGACCCACGGGACGCGGAACTGGATGATGCGCTCCGGCTCGGTGATCCTCTCAAGGAACGCCTGCTTGCGATAGTTGTCCTCGTCGGCCTCGATGACCACGCGGATGGTCTCAAGGACCTCTTCCACCGCCTGAATGAACTCCGGCTCCGCCGCGTTCTTAGCCTTTACCTTCGCGATGACTTCATCAACATACGACATTAGTAAACCTCCTTATGCAAAAATGCTGTCCCGATCACAGCCGGGAAGCCTGCGCTCCTGCCTGTGACGGAAAACAAAAATGCTGTCCACGGAGAACCAGACTGCTGCCGGT
>CACZBB010000207.1 GCA_902779245.1 uncultured Lachnospiraceae bacterium
TATACAAAAGAAGATTTTATTGTCCAGGAGGTTCGCGTCGGCGAGCTTGAGAATGGAAATGTTCAGTATTTTACGAGGGACGGCTGGAATGGCGAGTTCGCTGAGCCTGTGATGAGCGGAGACGGGAGGACAATTTCAAGTGTGCTCCATGTCATCGGCGATGTCAAAAATACACCCTTTGAGGGCTATGACAATTCGCCACTCGTCGGGACGGTATATGTGGATCGTGACGGAACTGAACAGGATCGTACCTATGAGGTTTTTTACCATGCATGGAATGACGGCGATCACCGCCACTTTGTATCCACCAACCGCCGTGTCGGAGGGACGGACTTCCACCTTGAGAAGACCTGGGTTTCCGGTGAGGATTTCCCGGCCTGCACCTTCCGCCTGTCTCAGAACACCCATCCCAGTGAAGGGGCTGTCACGTCGTCGAATGTCTGTGACTTTACCCTCGCGGCGGATAATGTAGATAAAAAAGCTGACTTCTTTTTTAACACGAGCGTCAACGCGACGCCGCAGACCAACGGTTTTGCGGCACTGTATGGGCATGATACACCGGCTGGTGAAGGAAGTCCTTATTCGGATAATCTTTATGTCTACAATGTTCCGGCAGACAAAGTTGTCAATGGTATTCATAAAATGCTCCGCAAGTATGACACGGACGGCGTGCTATATACCTATGACATAAAGGAAACAGCGGTTGTTGGAGGTACAACCGAGGCCGGAAATGGCGGAAGCGGAACGTCCTGGCTGGTTAACAGCGGTGTTTATACGGACCGATATGAGGTAACGATCGAACTGAGCGATGCCGGAACCGACGAGAACGGTATTATTGTCTACAAGAGCGAAAACCGCAAGGTTGCCGTAGTGGATCTGAACTGCTACAAGGTTTGGTATGACCAGGGGAAGGAGTCCGCCCGTCCGGACGTCTCCTTCCGGCTGTATCGGACGACAAGGACCAAAGAAGATATTCTGGCGATCGAGAATTTTGATCCGGAAGCACTTTCGAACAATCCGGAGTCAAAGATCGAGGCTGTGGTTGCGGATCGTCTTTGGGATACCCAGATTAACGAGTATGTATGGCAGTGCTCCCTCGGTAAGCTTCCCGCGTACGACACTGCGGGCTTCCGCTATACCTATTTTCTCGTAGAGGATATGCGGTCGAACTACAACGATCTCTATAACACGGTTTATGATAACATAGTGGGGGATTGGCCGAATCCGGGCAAAGAATATCCCGCGGGAACAACCTTGAAGGATTCTTCAGAGGCGCTTTTGCCGGCAGGTGCGCCGTGGGATGAGGTCACGCATTACAGGAATAAGGGCCGCCTCACGACGGATTTGAACGACAGCGTCCTGATTCTTTCCGAAGGAATCAATAAAAACTTTCCGCAGGCTACGGTGAACTACGTCTCCAAGAAGGTCGCGATCACCGGCATGAAGCTCTGGCTGAATCTCCCGGCCGGCTTTTCCGCAAGATTTCTGCCGGATATTGAGCTCGAACTCTACAGGGCGCTCGAGGATGATGTGAATCTGGATGCAAGTACACCGGATGCGTATGACAGAAACGTTTTTCTGCCAATGGACCCGCGTGTAACAACGGTTCTTCGCTCAAGGGAATCCAGTTCGATCCTTTTCCCGGATCCGCAAACCGGCGGCAATCGGGAATTTCCCGTTTACGATGAGTACGGACGAACCTACCATTACATGATTACGGAAATCGGATGGCGGGATTCGCAAAAAAGTGACACGGAAAGCTTTGAGGCAATCGGCGGTACATCGAATGCGCCAAAAGGCTTTACCGCGCATTACAGGAACAACCTGCTCGAGCTGCAGAACAACTACCGTGAGCGGGAAGATCTGGAATTCGTTGAAATCAGCGGGAGAAAGCATTTTCAGCTGGCGGAAGGGGAGAAGCCCAAAGTCACCTTCCAGCTCTGGCGAAGACTTCAGGATTCGGATCATAACCCGATACTTCAACCGGATTCGGATGAGCTGGTCGCTTATATAGAAAAAGGAGGGGAGGCACAAAGCGTCGTCGATTATACGTTCCAATTCACAAAAACCGGCAATAATACAGACATAAGTGCGGAAGAATATCAGAATAATCCTAATTTCCTTCGCTACAACGCGCCGAACGGCCATCCGTATTTATATTTTATTAAGGAAATTGTTCCCAAAGGTTACGCGGGCATGGTATCTCAGAACGCAACGAGTATCGAGAGAGCTGACGGGAAGAAGGCGGTGGAGACGCAGGTTCTCCCCCTCGAAGAGAATATCTATAAAGAAATCAGCGTTGAACATGAAGCCTATTGGACAAATCACGAGGGGAACGCTCCGACGGCGAAAGTGTATTTCTATGAAACGCCGGATGCCTCCGGCATCACGAACGTTTACGACGGCGGCGACACCAGCAAGACCGCCACGAAGACCTGGGATGATGAAAAGAACCGCTCAGGTCTGCGCCCGGAGAATATTAAAGTTGTCCTGCAGCGGAAGGTCGGAGACATCGTTGACGGGACTTTTGCCGTTACTGCGGATGTGACAGATACATCAGCTTGTCCAATAAGAATAGCAGAGGGAAAAACATACTATGAAACGCAGGGATCCAGTCTTGAAATTCGGGAGATAAGAGTAAACGATGAAATCACAGGGGTAGAAAGGGCCTATAATCCCATAACCTTTACCTTTGAGAAGACCAACGCGAATGTCTGGACCTGGACCTTCAGCAATCTGGATGCGTATGATACCGCCGGTCATGAGTATATATATTTTATAACTGAAGAGGATGCGCACGTTAAAAAGTATGCCTATACAGACGAAAACGGTTCTTTAGCCTACAGCGAGACGAAAGCGGATGACACGTACCAGGAGCTGACCATTAAAAACTATATACTGACGAAGGGTGAGATTTCCCTGAATCTGACCAACAAGCTGGATACGCGGGAATTGACGGTTCGAAAGAGCTGGACGATGACGGACGCGAACGGAAATCCGATTCCCAGGGCGAACAGCTCAGGGAATATGAGTTTGACGGACCTGTCGGATGAACACCTGCTGATTCTAAAGGAGCTGGGCGCATTTCCGGAAAGCATCACGTATACGTTCTATGCGAGCGATGACAACGGAACAACCTGGAAAAGGGTTCGGGAATATAAGACAAGCGGTGCTGAAATCCCGGCTTATACGATAACGCTGTCCCTTGACTCCGTTTCCGCCATAAGAAGCTGGCTGACGAACGGTCAGATTCGAACAGCGAAGGGATTGCCCGTCTATGCTCTGAAAACTGCGGAGGATACAGACACAACGAGAACGCTTCGCCGCTACAAAGTTCTGGAGACCTGGGAAGGCGGATTTTTCCGTCCGACGTTAGAACTGGAAGAAACGATCGATGGAAAAGCGGGTTGGACGATGGAATACACCCCGGGTTCAGAAGGAACAACTTATACAAACAAGGAAACCAAAGCATTTACGAACCAGATTAAACTGGAAACCGCCAAGATCACCAAAATCTGGCGTGATAACACCAACGTCGACGGCACCCGCCCGGATGATGATGAAGAGTTTAGTGTTTCCCTTGCGCGGAAGCTGGAGAACTCTAACATGCCGGCGGGTAGAGCACTGTATACGTTCTACTACTATAAGAATAAAGTCGACGGAAGGGAGAATTTTTTGTTCCGTCGGAAGAGAATTATACGGCTTTTGAGTCAGCTGTTAATCCGTACTCAGGGTTCTTGTTTAAGGAAAACGATGCGGTTTTTACGGTCAGCAATGAAATCGACAACTACGATGGCTACGATGGCGCATGGGCGCAGCTTGTGAATCCCGAAAGCACGAAAAGCAACTGGTTCATTTTCGGAAATGATGAGACAAGCCACCGGAAACGGACCGATATATCCATCGAAAAGACATTTGAAGGAGATGAAGCCGTAAAAGACCTGGTTCGCCCGGCAGACGGCATTTATTATTTCATGCTTCAGACGCAGAAGTACGAGGTGACCGGATATAAGGAAAATCCCACAGAAGAAGACTGGGAAGCGGCAAACAAAGATAACAGCGGTCTGAAAGATAATACAAATTCAACGGTGGTTATTGCCATTGAGGCCGGGGAAAACGGCGGATGGAAGGAATCCGCGATTAATGGCAAGTGGGAGCAGGTATGGCAGTACCATCCGCAGGATACGGCAGAGGCAACCCCAATGCGGTATCGTGTGGTGGAGGTGGTTCCTGATGCTCAGACAACGACGCCGAACCTTCATACTGCAGAACACTGGATTCGCGTTTCGAGCGATGCGTCTGCTAATACCTTTGCCTATACGGTCAATTACGGCAGCAATTCGGATGATGTGACAAAGAATGATCCGGATATGGTAGAAGGCAACAATACCATCGCGGCGCAGCGGGAAAATGCAGGTGCGGGTACGGGGACGGACACCGGGGACGGCGCGAACGTCAGCGCGGAGCATCTGGCGAATTTGCCGGGCGGGGAGACGCTGGGCGGTTCCGCCTTGCAGGAGCTGGCGGTCGATGCAGGCAGCTTTGCGGCAACGTATGCCGGTTTAATTTCCATTTCCCGAAAACGGACATATTCAGACGATGCGGAGGAGGATGCTTTCGCACCGTGGGCTTCGCCCTTGCAAAAAATGGAGCAGTATGCGGCAGGCAATGAACAAATCCGAACCGGATCAGCCATGCTCCGCAGTCGGATGGAAGCCCTCGCGGGAGATCCGGATCCGGTTTCCGCGAACGGAAATGACGTTTATATTAGGAATATCATGCAGACCAAGTCCGAGCTGCTTAAAAAGAAGTGGAATGTTTATAACAGCTCCAATGCGGATACGCCGATTAATGCCG
>CACZBB010000208.1 GCA_902779245.1 uncultured Lachnospiraceae bacterium
TATTTGTTACAAGTCACTCCCGTGCCAAACACTCGCCCTAAAGGACTAGCTGCGCGTCGCTGTTTGGCACGGGCCAGTGACATAAATCAGCCTGTGTATGAATCATAAATTTATCGTTTGTCGCTGACCTGCGTTTCACAGAAAACAGTCCACCGGACTGTTTTCTGTACGCTAAGGCGTGCCATCGCCCGCAGGGCGATTTCATTGCAAAACGCCTTCGTTTCTGGTCACCGTGTGACCAGAAACGAATATTTAAGAGCGTCCCTTCCGAAGGGACGCTCTTTCTGCAAATTCTTTATACAATGGCTGTGCTTCCGCCGACGGGCTGACCCTGATTCTGGCTGTTCTCGCCGCTCTGCCCGTCCTGACCTCCCGGAAACCGGCCGTCAAAGCCCTCCGGCATCTGCCCGTCAAAGCCCTCCGGCATCTGCCCGTCAAAGCCCTCCGGCGGGGTCTGTCCGTCTGTTTCTCCGTTCTGGCTCTGGTCTCCGAACCTTCCGCGCCTGCCCGAGCCGCCGCCAAAGCCTCCCTCCGGCCGCCCGGGCTTCGTGCCCTCAGCATAACTTCCGTCCGCGGCGCCTCCGCGGCCGCCCTGCCGGCCAAAGCCGCCGCCGAACTGGTTCGTCATCTCGGTTATCTTCTGTCCGTTGACCGTGACGTCGGCCGCCTCCGAGATCTTGCCCTCCCGGTCATAGTCAAATGCCGACTGCGCGTTGATATTGAGGGTTCCTCCGTTGATATAAATGCTGCCGTTCGCGTCGAAGGCGTCCGTATCGCCGGCACCCATGTCGATGGTGATGCTGCCGCCGTTGACGTTGATCACAACATCCGCGGCCGTGGACTTCTGAGAGGCGTTAATGCCGTCATCCGTCGCTTCAATACGGATCGTTCCGTCGTTAATCGTGATGTTTGTCGCCTCCAGCGCCTCTTTCCCGGCAAGATGGAAGGTACCGCCGTCGATCACGAGGGTCGTGGTCGCCTGAATCGCGTCGCTCTTCACGTCAATGTCGAAGGTGCCGCCGCTGATATAGATCGAGCCCTGTGTCTGATCCTCATCATTTTCACAGTGCAGACCGTCCTTCTGGCTTGTGATCGTAAAATCTCCGCCGCAGACCGAGATGGAATCGTTCGCCTCAACCGCGTCCGACACAGCCTCGATCACATAGGTTCCGCCCGTGACCTTCAGATCATCCTTCGCGGAAATGCCGTTGTCGGTGGAATTGATGATCAGGCTGCCGAGGCCGTTCAGAACCAGGTCGTCCTTCGCAAAGATCACCGCGTCGGTGTTCGTCTCGCCGTCCGCCGTAAAGACTCCGGTCACCTCAAGGGTATTCGAGCTTCCCTCGGCCGTCGTCACGAAGACCTTGTCCGCGCTCACGACATAGATCGCCGGCGCCGAATCGTTGGTAATATTGACATTGTCAAGAACCAGCTGCACCTTGTCGCTGTCCGACGCCTCCACGCGGATCGTACAGTTTGCCGCGTTCCCGCGGATCACATAGACCCCCGCCTCCGTGATCGAAAGGGTCTGCCCGTCCGCTGCGGTAAGCGTCTTCGCGTCGGCGGTATCCGCCGTCTGGAGAAGGTCGCGCTCCGTAAATACGTCGCTCCCGGCAGCCGAAACGGACAGCTGCGTTGCCGCCGCCTCCGAGGAGGCCGCGCCCTCCGAAGCGGCGGCAGCCGCGGAGGCTTCGGAGGCGGCCGGTGAAGCTTCCGAAGAGGAAGCGGCCGAGGCCTCCGAAGAAGAAGCCGTCCCCGCCGCGGGCGCTGAAGAAGCCTGCGCGCCCGCCGAGGACTGCGCGGAGACGGAGGACGTCGCCGCGGACGAACCGCAGCCGACGAAGATCAAAGAAGCAGCAAAGGTTGTGGCAAGAAGTGTGGCAACGATACGTCTCTTCATAATTTTGTCCTCCTCTTTATGCTTTAGAATAGGGTTCCGGCCCTTTTCGGCCCGTCGTCACGGTACCGTTTTTTTCCTCGGACTTTCGCCGTGAAAAAGCCGGCGGCACATCCGAATCCGCATTTGGCCGGCTCCGTGCCGACCGCGCTCTCTTTTGATGTGTTGGCAAAAAGCATATCCCCCATCCGTGAAAAAAACGTGTCCGAAATCGCAAAGCTCCGTGAATCACGCAAACACAAATTGTATGAAAATATCGCGAAAATTTAACATTTTTTTCATATTACCATTTTCCTTGATCAAAACCAAATTTGATTCACATGTTTTGGTTTTGTAGAATATAATTGTAAGATTAGTAAATTCTGCGGGGAGGTGATGACGTATGACACAGATTATCGGCTCATTTCGGAAATGCGAGTTTTGCGGTTTCTGGTTCGGGATCCAGGATGTAATCTGCCCGAGCTGCAGAGGTCAAAACGAAGCGATTGACGCATCCGTTCTTTTGGCGCAGAAACCCGGAGCCGACCACGTATTTTTTCCTCAGAAAAGTCCCGGTTTCCCAATGCCGCGCTATAATTCCTGCACCGCCTGCGTTCACAATCATCCGTATGACGTGAAGAACTGCATGTCCTGCCCAAACGCGGAGGAAGAAGAATTCGACGATCTCTGGGAGGTTCCGGACATGAAGCCCCCGAAGCCCCGGCAAAAGCCACGCCGCCGGCACCTTCTGGCGTTCCCCGCGGCGGCCGGCTGCGTTCTCCTTAGCGCTTCGCTTCTTGTCTCGCCCATGACGGAAAGAGCCTTCGCAAATTCTCCGGAGGAGGTCTCCGCCCAGACCGCCGAAGCCGCTGCCGAAGCAAGTCTCCGGAAACAATTTTTCGAGCTTCTGTCCGCCGGCGGCCGGGAAGAAGCGATCTCGTGGCTCACCCGGCTCGCGAAAGAAGAGGCAACGAAAAAGCCTGCCCAAGAGCTTCTCGACTGGTGCCGGAAAAACAAAACCGAAGAGCTTGCCTTTAAAGGAACCTTTGAAAACGACGGCGTCCGCATCGGCATCGACGGCGTCACGGCGCTTCACGGGGAGCACTTCCGCACCTATATAAAATCCGGGGATCCGCTTTTCCACGGCAGCAATGCCTTCTCCGTGGAGTACATGCTCGCCGGAAAGTACGCTACCCTCGAGGCCAAGCTCCTGATCCCCGCGGAAGCCGAGTATTATCCGGAAAATTCCGAGTCCTGGGGCAAAGCCCGGGTAACGGTGCTTGGCGGCCAAAAAGTCCTGGCCACCTTCGATACCTTCTCCAAAAGAAGCGCGCCTCTCTCCATCTGCATTCCCGTGGATGGTGAAGAGACCCTCCGGATCATCTTTGAGAACTGTACGGTGGACTGCGGGCTCTTTGGCATGGAGCTCCGGCAGCTCGTGGTCCTTGGCGACCCGGTCCTGACGCCCGCTTACGACAGCGCCGCCTGAAGCCCGGAAATGAACGGCTTTCGCAAGCTGCGATGCCGGGGTCAGGTCCTGAAAAAAATATACGCCGCAGGTATATATTCTCTGTACCTGCGGCTTTTTATATGTTACAATATGGTTACAAAAGTATGAAAGAAGCAGTGAGCCAAAGTCATGGAACGACCGTGCTCGCACGAGTCGGGCCATGACCTTGGCGAACGCCCAAACATGAGCATGGAGCGACGCGAAGCG
>CACZBB010000209.1 GCA_902779245.1 uncultured Lachnospiraceae bacterium
AGCCCGTGTATGAACCATAAAATTATAGTTTGTCGCTGACCTGCGTTTTGCCATCGCCCGCAGGGCGATTTCATTGCAAAACGCATTCGTTTCTGGTCACCGTGTGACCAGAAACAATCTTTGACAAATGTCTCCCGCAAAGCTTTGGCCTCCGGCGGTGACCGGGACCGGCTTTGCGCGCGGGGACGAAGATGGAGGGAACTATGGAGAAGCATATTCTCGTATACGGCGCGGGACGCAGCGGTATCGGGGCGGCGGATCTTTGCGCGCGGCTGGGGGCGGCGACGTTCCTTTATGACGAAAATGCAGAGCTTGACGCTAAGGAGCTGGCCGGAAAGCTTGCGGAGCCGGAAAAGGTGACGATCCTTTTGGGAAGCCTTCCCGAGGAGATCCTTCGGCGTCTGGACTGCGTGGTGCTCAGCCCCGGCGTGCCGACCGATAAGCCCGGCGTGCTCGCGTTAAAAGAGCGCGGGCTCCCCGTCATCAGCGAGGTAGAGCTTGCCTTTACCGCGGAGCGGGGCAGGGTCCTCGCGATCACCGGGACGAACGGAAAGACGACGACGACGGCGCTTCTCGGCAGGATTATGAGTGACTCAGGCAAAAAGACCTTTGTCGTGGGAAATATCGGACGGGCGTACACGGGGGAGGTTTTGCGGACCGAACCGGAATCCGTGACCGTGGCGGAGATTTCCAGCTTCCAGCTTGAGACGATCGACACCTTCCGGCCGGCGGTCAGCGCGATCCTCAACATCACGCCGGACCACCTGAACCGCCATCACACGATGGAGGAGTATATCCGCGTCAAGGAGCTGATCGCGAAGAACCAGACGAAGGACGACGTATGCGTTCTCAATTACGAGGATCCGATTCTGCGGGAATTCGGAGAAGGCGGATGCCCGGCCCGGGTGGTCTGGGTTTCCTCGGCGCGGGAGCTTCCGGAGGGGCTTTTCCTCCGCGGCAATGAAATCATCGTGCGGCGCGGGGGAGAGGAGTCGGTGCTTCTGGATACCCGGGAGCTTCTTCTCATCGGCCTGCATAATTTCGAAAATGTCATGGCTGCCGCGGCGATGGCACTCTCGGCGGGCGTTCCCGAGGAGCAGGTCGCAGAGAGCTGCCGGGCTTTTCCGCCGGTGGAGCACCGGATCGAATTCGTCAGGGAAAAGGGCGGCGTGGCCTGGTACAACGACTCCAAGGGGACGAACCCGGACGCCGCGATCAAGGGGATCGAGGCGATGTCACGGCCGACGCTTCTTATCGCGGGCGGTTATGACAAGGGCTCGGATTACCGCGACTGGATCCTGTCCTTCGGCGGCCGCGTAAAATACCTCGTCCTCGAAGGAAAGACCCGGTTTAACATCCGCGACGCGGCGCTTTCCTGCGGGTTTCCGGAGGAGAGAATCGCGCTTTTCGAGACGATGATCCAGGCCTGCGATTTTTGCCGTGCCCATGCCGAGCCCGGAGACGCGGTTCTGCTCTCGCCGGCCTGCGCTTCGTGGGGGGAGTTTCCGAATTACGAGGTGAGGGGAGAAATATTTAAGGCCTATGTCAGAGAAGAGATCGGGGAAAAGGCGTGAGAAGAAACCGAAGGAAATCCGGAACCGGCGGAAGCTGCGGCAGGTACTTCTGGCGGCCGCCGTGTGCGCGGCGATCCTGATTCTTGGCCTTGTCCTGCTGTTCCGCGTCCGCCGCGTGGAGGTGGTCGGAAATGACCATTACACGGACGCGGAGATCACGGAGATGGTGACCGAGGGCTTTTTCGGGAAAAATGCGGGGATCCTGTGGCTGACGTACCGCGGAAAGAAGGTCGGAGGGAATTCCTTTATCGATACGCTGAGCGTCGATCTGACCGCGCCCTGGTCGATCCGCATCCGGGTCGAGGAGAAAAAGCTTGCGGGGTACATACGGTCAGGGGATCTGTTCTGGTACTTTGACGCCGACGGCGTCGCGCGGGTGTCGTCCGCCGAGAGCGAGCTGATGTGCCTCTCCAGAGTGCGCGGACGGAAATCCGAGGCTTTCTTCAAGGTCACGCAGGAAGGCTTTCTGGACATCGGGGACGCGGTCTTAAGACCATCACACTTTAGCGACGGCGGAAACTATATACCTTATGTTCTCGGAACAAGGGCGGTCTCGCCCGAGATCGACCGGCCGCTGAACGAGGCGCTCACGCCCTCCTTTAGGATCGTGGCGGCGGCGAAGAGTTATATTGACAAATGCTCGTTCCGCCCGGACAGTATGGAGATTACGCCGGAAGGCCGGATCTGGCTGCACATCGGGGATGTGGTTGCCGATCTGGGGAGCGACGGCCGGGTCGAGATTAAGCTCCGGGAGCTGGAGGGGATTTACCCGAAGCTTTCCGGAAGGCGGGGGACGCTTCATCTGGAGAACTACGACGGAACCCGCAACCGCATCATCTTCTCCGCCGAGCCGGAGACACAGGAAGAGCCGGAGATACAGGAAGAACCGGAGATACAGGAGCCGGAAGCATAGAATTATGACATGAAATTTTAAAAATATCTTGCGTAACGGGTATTTTTTCTATATGATAGGTAAGGTATACGCTTCTTGAGGTATATTATGGAAGGAAACCGCCGCCCTATGCGGCGGGAAGGAGGCCAATCTTGTTAGAAATCACAACCAATGAAACGGAAGCCGCTGCCCGCATAATCGTTGTCGGCATTGGCGGCGCAGGAAATAATGCCGTGAACCGCATGGTAGACGAAACCATCGGCGGCGTGGAATTTGTCGCGATCAATACGGATAAGCAGGCGCTGGCCTTCAGCAAGGCTCCGACGGTTCTGCAGATCGGCGAAAAGGTCACCAAGGGGCTGGGCGCCGGCGCGAAGCCGGAGGTCGGCGAGCAGGCCGCGTCCGAGAGCACGGAGGAGATCAAGCAGACCATCGCGGGCGCGGACATGGTGTTCGTTACCTGCGGCATGGGCGGCGGCACCGGCACCGGCGGCGCTCCGGTCGTGGCGAAGGTCGCGAGGGAGCTCGGCTGCCTTACGGTCGGCGTCGTGACCAAGCCCTTCCGTTTTGAGGCGAGAAAGCGCATGGAGAACGCGCTTTCCGGTATTGAGCGTCTGAAGGACAGCGTGGACACGCTGATCGTCATCCCGAACGACAAGCTCCTTGAGATCGTGGACCGCCGGACGACGATGCCGGAGGCCCTGAAGAAGGCGGACGAGGTCCTGCAGCAGGCGGTGCAGGGGATCACGGATCTCATCAACCAGCCGGCGCTCATCAATCTTGACTTTGCGGACGTTCAGACGGTCATGACCAACGGCGGCATCGCCCATATCGGTATCGGCTATGCCAAGGGCGACGATAAGGCGCTCGAAGCCGTGCAGAAGGCCGTGGAAAGCCCGCTGCTCGAAACCTCCATCCAGGGGGCGGCCAACGTCATTATCAATATCCGCGGCGATATTTCCCTCATGGACGCGAACGACGCGGCCAGCTATGTCCAGGAGATCGTCGGCGACGATGCCAATATTATCTTCGGCGCGATGTACGATGAGACCGAGGTGGATTCCTGCATGATCACGGTCATCGCGACGGGCCTTCAGGATATCAACGAGCGTCCCAGGCAGCCCAGGTCCGGCCGCAGCCGGTACAGCAGCAGCCGGTTCAGCCGCAGGCGCAGCCCCAGGCACAGAAGAAGCAGCCGGATCTTTTCGCGAGCGGCGCTTTCCAGCAGGGCAGCTATGCCCCGCAGCCGGCTCCGCGCGCCCCGCAGGCGCAGCCGATGCCGTATCTGCAGCAGCCGGTGCAGCCGACGGTCCAGCAGAAGGATATCCAGATCCCGGAATTCTTGAAGAACAGGAAATAATACCATGAAATGCCCTTTTTGCGGAAGAGACACCACGCGGGTCGTGGATTCGCGGCCGGTGGATGATAACGCGGCCATCCGCAGGCGTCGGCTTTGCGATTCCTGCGGCAGGCGCTTTACGTCCTTCGAGAAGGTCGAGCTCCTGCCGGTTATGGTGATCAAAAAGGATCAGAGTCGCGTTCCGTTTGACCGCAACAAGATTGAGAGCTGTGTGCTGAGGGCCTGCCATAAGCGCCCGGTCTCGATGGATCAGGTGCGGGCGCTCGTGGACGCTGTGGAGAACGAGGTCACGGGGAGCGGCGAGCGTGAGATTCGAAGCTCCGAGATCGGCGAGAGCGTCATGCGGTATCTCAAGGATCTCGACGAGGTCGGGTATGTCCGTTTCGCCAGTGTCTACCGCGAATTTAAGGATGTCGACAGCTTCATGCAGGAGCTTCGGCGTCTGCAGGGCGGGCAGGAAGCATGAGAAGGTCCTTTAAAGGAAAAAAGATGCGGGTACCGGCTCCGATGGCCGGTACCCGTTTTTAATTCACAGAGCCGCGTAAGGAAATCAGCTGCTTTCGGCAGCATGCGGCCCGCCCTGTTATAGATTTTTTACAAAAACAGCGGTGGGTTATGCTGTTCTTTTGGTTATGCTTGTGGTATGATTTAGGAAGCGAACAAAATGCTTGCATTTTGGCTCGTTTCCTCGCGCCGGACGCACGACGCGAAGCGTCAGATTTCCTTTGCGCGTCCGTGTGCATCTGTTATCGTGAACGAATTTAATCCGCAAGGATTTAAGTTTCTGGTCACACGGTGACCAGAAACGAAGGCGTTTTGCAATGAAATCGCCCTGCGGGCGATGGCACGCCGCAGTGTACAGAAAACAGTCCAGTGGACTGTTTTCTGTGAAACGCAGGTCAGCGATAAACTATAATTTTATGGTTCATACACAGGCTGATTTATGTCGCTGGCCCGTGCCAAACAGCGAGTGTTTGGCACGGGAGTGACTTGTAACGGATTTAATTCGTTTACGATAACTAAGTGGCACTGATGGAAGGGAGGGCGACATGAACAGAATATTGCTGAAGCTTTCCGGCGAGGCACTGGCCGGAGAAAAGGGATTCGGTTTTGATGAGGCGACCGTGCGCGGCGTGGCGGCGCAGGTAGCCGCGGTGCTCGCGACCGGCTGCGAGGTGGGCGTCGTGATCGGCGGCGGAAACTTCTGGCGCGGACGCTCCTCGGACGCCTTTGACCGCTCCAAGGCGGACCAGATCGGGATGCTGGCGACGGTCATGAACTGCCTGTATGTCTCGGAAATTTTCAGAACAGAGGGCATGCAGACCGAGGTGTTCACGCCATTTGCCGTGGGCGCCTTTACGAAGCTGTATTCGCGGGATGAGTCGGAGGCCGCGCTCAAAGCAAAAAAAGTGGTGTTTTTTGCCGGAGGCACCGGGCATCCGTATTTCTCGACCGACACGGCGACGGTGCTCCGCGCGGTTGAAATCGGCGCGGAGATGATCCTTCTGGCGAAGTCCGTGGACGGCGTGTACGACAGGGACCCGAAGAAGAATCCGGACGCGAAAAAATATGACAAAATCACGATCACGGAGGTCGTGCAGAAAAATCTCGGCGTCGTGGACGGCGCGGCCGCGGCGATCGCCCTGGAGCAGAAGATGCCGATGCTCGTCTTTAAGCTGGACGGGAAGGACAGCATCCTCCGGGCCTCGAAGGGCGAGATCGACGGGACCGTGGTGACCGTGTGACCAGAAACCTTTCACCTCGAAAAGCCGCTATCCTGCACAAAAAAGTCTCTTTCGGGCTTTTCGTCCCCTGATTTGTTTGTGCAAAATATCGGTCCTTATGGATGAGACGTGGTTTTGACACTCGAAGCAGCATTTGTATAAAAAGGAGAAGAATCGTCATGAGCGATAGAATCAAACCCTATGAAGAGAAGATGGGAAAGACGCTGAAGAGCCTGGAGACGGAGCTGCAGTCGATCCGCGCCGGGCGCGCGAACCCGCACGTCCTGGACAAGATCACGGCGGAATATTACGGAACGCAGACCCCGATCGTGCAGCTTGGCAACGTGTCCGTTCCGGAAGCCCGCCTGATCCAGATCGATGTCTGGGACAAGAGCCTGGTAAAGCCCATCGTCAAGGCGATCCAGAAGTCGGATCTCGGCATCAATCCCAGCGATGACGGCAAGATCATCCGTCTGATCTTCCCGGAGCTTAACGAGGAGCAGCGCAAAAAGCTTTCGAAGGACGTCCAGAAGAAGGGTGAGCAGGCGAAGGTGGCCTGCCGGAACATCCGCCGTGACGGCAACGAT